>JBBTCR010000512.1:0-4883 GCA_038043105.1 Bacteroidota bacterium | reverse complement strand
GTGACCGTCAACGGTAAGGCAATCATCTTCCCGGTGGAAATGCAATCGGGCAGTTACCTGGAATTCAGTGCAGTGAACGACTGCGTGTTGTACGGTTCGAAGGGTGAGGTGCTGACCAACGTGGTGCCGGACGGTTCGATTCCCGCGCTTTCGGCCGGAGAGAATCAGATCCGGTTCTCATGCGACGCAGTAGATGGGCCGGCCCCGCGCCTGAAACTCACAGTCATCTCGCACGGCGAACCTCTTTGATTCGCGTGCCAAGCCGGATGGATTGAGTTCACTTCTTCATAACGATCAACCATAGCTCCGCTACCTGGGTACCTCGTTCGCCTTCCGCACATGTCCAGGTCAGTTTCACTCTTCCGTCTCTGGTCGCTTCATGCGGAATCGGGAATTCACTAATAGGGGTGGTTCCCGTTTCTCGCATTTCGTGGATTTGAAATTTGTCATCCGCCGTTAATCGAATTTTTGCTTGGAACCGCCCGGTGTAGGCCACTCTAAGAACATAGCTTGAGTGGGGATCCAAGTTTTCATAGACGACACTCAAAGGCGTTTCATAGAGGGTCGTGATTTGATTCATCCATGCCAACGGTATGGCTATTCCGTCGAAGCCTACCGCTCGTACCGTATGGACCCATTCCTGGCCGCGCAGTCCTGCCGCGAAACTTACTTGAGGCGACCGCAAGCTTCCCGGATCTTCTTCCCACGCCGGATACTTCGTGAGCCGGGAAGTATCTACGGACTGTCCCAGATTATCGTAAAAGCCACCTGGTCCCGGGTTGTCCCAATTAAGCAATTGATTGATAAGCACCAGCCTTGCTTGTTCGTCTTCCGCCTGCTGGATCCGTTCGAATTGTGACAAGAGCCAAATGACATTACTTAATGGAGTATCAATATAATCCATAAAGTCACCCCGCCCCGGTGCCGCTTTGTGTTTTTTCACTGAGGTTTGTGAGCCAATTGCTTCAAACAAATGATCCGCAATTGTCCAGCAGCGTTCTTTATAATCTTGAGCAACCGGTTTGGCCCACGTTTGGTTCAAAACGGATTGGGCCGCCTCTATTTTTTCCTGGCTGCCGGCTTTAGCAGCATCTCGCAAAACTTCTCTGGCTTCTGACTCCAGCGCTGTTTCATGGATGAGCCGCTCTCGAATATACGCATCATAGTAAGCGCGCAGCAGCCCCATTTGGAACCGATAATTCTTCACAACATCAGGCGGCAACTGTTTTTCCAGACTCTTCCATTGTTTCAGTGTCACCTCTACAGACTTGTTGGCGATCAGAGGCCCTTGCCAGTTTCTTTCCAGGGCTGATATTCCCTGCGCAATACCTTCCGATGCGTCGGGGTCAATGAAGAATCTGGCGTATTCTCTCAAAGTCTCGATGACCGGAGTCTTCGGATCCCAGTCCTGGTCGCTCCAGATGAATTTGTTCACATCATCGTTAATCCCTTCGGAATAGCTAATACTGCCGCCGGCAAACTCATCCAGAACGTTATGAATTACTTTTTCTGCGACTGGACGCGGATTGTAACATTCCCGTCCCAGCGTCATGGCAAAAGCCAAATCCCAGTCTTTTACCGGGTACTGGCAACTGATACTGTGAGTGATATCGGGATAACGACGGATGGGAATCGCCGGATCTACGATTTTCCGAATTTCAGGCAAAGGTGTTTTTACCCAGGGCCCAAATACGACCCCACCGAACCAAGGATATTTCAGATTGACATTCCTGTAAAAAGCACCCAACCAGTCCTTGGTAGGACGAAACGCCTGAGGAGAGACCCAGATTTTCGCCCTTGGATGATACTTGTTAAGAACTTCAGCTACTCTGTCCAGCCATGCGAAGAGAACATCGGGATGCAAGTCTCCGGGATCGCCGCCGGGAACAAAAACAGCATCAATGCGTTTCAATTTTTTGAAAACGTCTTCCCTCTCCTGTAATTCTTCTCGAATGGAATCCGGGTGCGTATAATCGTTGCCCATGTTCGGATACCAGATCCAGACATCCATTCCATAGGAATCGATGATTTCCGCCTGTTTGATCATCATTTCTATGGGGGCAAGTTTCATGTGCGGACTTGTCAGGTCATCATCAGTTCTTGGCGGGATAATTTCGATGCTGTTGGCGCCGAAAAGAGCCAGCTCCCGAATGTACTGGTCAAACTGTGCCGGGCTCCAGGCATCGTAGGCGTTCGTCTTGGGCCGGTATCCGAGCTGGTGCCCGCGAATGGGGTATCGAGGGGAAGTGGTGATGTCCAAATCTTCTGGGACTGAGATCGAACCGGGTATCATACGGAGAGTGCGGAGTAACTTCCCAATGCCATAAAGGACGCCCCGCGGATCATTCCCCGCCACGAATATTGCATTTCCCTTAACTGAAAGGCGAAATCCTTCCTTACCGAGGGCCTGCCCGTCTTCAAGAATATCTGAATACGGACCCGCGAGAATCTTCATTTGTCCTGTTTGTCCAACAGCGATGACTGACTGTTGATTCTTTGGCCATTGTGTTAAGGTACTCAATTGAATACCTGTTCTTTTCTGTATCTCTTCCCGGAGGACGGTTATCGCTTTGATCTCCAATCTTTCTAATTTTGGGGGCGTAACGATGACGCTATTCGTGAAGTCAAGATTCGCACTTGAGGCCGGCGAAACCAAAGGAAACATGAGAACTAAAAATGATAGTCCGACGATATGGAACATTTTGAACCGCATAAAAGACCTCCTCAAACCTCTTACAAAATACTCCTATCGTTTTCTTCCCTTGTTGTACTATCTCCCTCCCTCAAAGCGTGACGAATCGCCGTGATATCCTCCTTCAATCTTTGCTGGAACAGAGCGATATCGGAGCTGTGCATTATGATGTTTGCACCGGCTTTGGCCCATTTAATCTGTAATTCCGCCTCCTGGGAGAAATGAATACCGACGCCTAAACCTTTCTCCCTGACCTTCGAGATGATCCCTCCGACGATATCCTCGAATCGCGGATGGTGATATTGTTCGGGCAATCCAAGACTTATAGACAGATCATGTGGGCCTATGATGACCCCATCGAGACCGGGTTCGGCCAGGATCCGATCTAATTTCTCTATAGCCGGGATGCTCTCGATGTTGATCATTAAGAAGTTTTCTTTGTTCCAATCTCTCAGATAGTCTTTGAGTTCGGATTCAAGAAAATCTTGGTTCTGCAATGCTTCTCTCAATCGCTCCCCTTTCAACGGACGCAGTTTTGTAGCGCCAACCAGCTCTCTGACCTGCTCCGGAGATTCAATATAAGGAGCAAGAACTCCCGAGGCGCCTCCATCAAGAACCTTACGGGCCTCATGCGGATCGGGAGAAGCGATACGGACGAGCGGGGGCAATCCATACCCTTTGTACGCCAGACACATTTGAGCAAGGACCGTTCTGTCAAAAGGAGTGTGTTCCGTATCGATAAAGACAAAATCCACCCCTGCTCTCTTGACTGCCGAAGGCCATAGAGGGGAAGGGGAAAGAACCGCGGTCCCATACAGGCGTTTGCCTTTCTTAAGGCGGTCTAAGAATCCTTTGACATCCATGTGCTTGTCCTAATTCCGGGTATCAAGAGGATAAATTGCAACTATGGCGATTTTATCACATAGATCTGCGGGAGTAAAGATGCTTCTGCTTGCAGGGCAAGGTGTTTTGTGGATGAAATCCGTCTTGGGTATCCTCCATGTATGTGGTACACTCATACTGAATAGTACGTGGTCCGTCTGCCGATTGGCTCGTTTTGAGGATATGTGGCAGCCTTGAGACATGAGGGAAACACATGGAAGTAACTCGTCGTCAAGTCTGTTTGTGCATGTTCGTCATGGCGGGGAATCTGTTCCCAGTTTGTGTTGCGGCATCAGCGGGGGCGTCCCAAACCATGCCTGCCGCCTATAACGTGGTTGAATTTGGAGCAAAGGCGGATGGGAGAACCAAAGACACACATAGCATACAAAAAGCTATTGAAACCTGCTCTGAAAATGGCGGGGGCACTGTGTATTTCCCTCCTGGAACATATATAACCGGCAGTCTGCATTTAAGAAATCGCGTGGCCCTGTACCTCGACCATGGGGCCACCATTAAAGCAAGTACAGACCAGAATGATTTCGATCCGTATGAAGAACTGGGTTTCAAGAATGACGCGGACCATGAAACGAGCTTCTTTCATCATTCGCTGATTTGGGGAGAGAACGTCGAGCATGTGGCAATTCTTGGGACTGGTACGATCGATGGCAATCGCACCAAGCGAGGAGGCCCCAAGCCCATCGCCTTGAAACGGTGTCAGCATGTGACAATCAAAGACATTACCATTCGCAATGCGCCGAATTATGCTATTAGCCTGTTGGGCACGGATTATGTCAATATCGACGGTGTGAATATCCTCAACGGCTATTGCGACGGCATTGACCCCGATGCTTGCCGGTATGTTCGTATTGCGAATTGCCAGATCGAAACATGGGACGACGCGATCGTGCCCAAAGCGAGTTTTTCCCTGGGGGTTCGCCGGGCCGTCGAATATCTGACGGTGACCAACTGTATCCTGGCCACGAATTGTAATGCGTTTAAGCTGGGTACCGAATCCGGCGGCGGATTCAGACACATAACGGTGAGTAATTGTGTCATGTATAGCCGAGCTACGGGTCGGCCGCCTGTTTCCGGGATCGCCCTTGAATCCGTGGATGGCGGAGATATCGATGGCGTGACGATTTCCAATATTGCCATGGCGAATGTCCAAACACCGATCTTTTTGCGCCTCGGCAATCGCGGCCGCGATATGGACAAACCGATTCCGGGAACACTCCGAAATGTATTCATCAGTAATATTGTGGCGACCGGAGCGAACCAACCTTGTCCCATCGTAGGCATTCCAGGTCAT
>JBBTCR010000511.1:0-1597 GCA_038043105.1 Bacteroidota bacterium | reverse complement strand
CTCCAACGCAACTCGCATTGAGTACTCATCTTCAACCAAAAGGATAGTCGGCATACTTTTCAACCTATGGGCAGCAATATTTGGAATGTACTCCCCACTCCCAACTGGCTATGCACATTCGCCTGGCCGTTGTGGGCTTGGGCAATTTCTCTGACAAGAGTCAGGCCGATTCCACTTCCAGGGATTTTCTTCCCTTCATTATCATGAACCCGATAGAATTTCTCGAAGATCTTCTCTCGATCCACCTTCGAGATTCCCACGCCGTGATCTTCGACTTCAATGCAGAGAGAGTTGTCGCTCCGGCGTACTCTTACACAGATCGGAGTGTCTCGTTCCGAGTATTTCACAGCGTTATCCAGGAGGTTGAACACTGCGAGGGCTATGGCATCCGGATCAACCAGAACTTCTGGAAGAGCCTCCGTAACATCGATACTGATTGTCTGAGCCCTTTCCTCCACCAGCGATTTGAACTGGCAGACGGTATCGCTCACGATTTGCGATAGATCATGTCTCTCCAGTCGAAATGCTTTTCTCCTTTCTTCAATACGCGAGAAGTCCAGGATATTCTCGATAAGATGACTCAAACGAGCACCTTCTTTGGAAATCAATTGGTAGTACTCCATCCGTCTGGCCTCACTCTCAATCCGGCTTTCGCGCAAGTTGTCGGCAAGCATCCGAATGGCGGCAATAGGTGTTTTCAGTTCGTGGGAGACGTTGGAAATGAACTCAGATTTCATCTTCGAGAGCTCCGCTTCGCGGCGAATATCACGATAGATGATGAAAATTCCCAGCGTAATGATGCCTATGACCAGGGACGCGAACCCGATCGAAACAAGAGGAGCGCGCATGCCGAGGATTTCGACCGTCGATGCTTTTTGGGATGAAACGGTAATTTCCCAAGAGGGAAACAAGACAGCCGTTTTGTGCATTTTTGAGCTGATCAACTCCTGTTGGCTGACCGCGCCTAAAGAATCTCTTCGCACAGCAATGATGAAATCCTTAGCCCAGTCGCCCGACTGTAGTGCAGGCAGAAAGAACTTATTTTCAAGTTCTTCCGGGCGAACTACAAAAACCACGCATCGTTCCGCGCTGGCAGGGTTGTTGATGAAGACCAATGACACTGGAGTGAATTCCCCCTCGATGGTCAAGGAATGATGGTGGATCTTGCTCAGGGAATCCTCGGCGTAGAGCATTGTCTGCTGTGTCTGAAGCCATGATTCGATCCTTCCTGCTCGGGAAAATACCCTTGTCAACAAGCGCTCTCTTTCTTCAAGCGCACTGAGAGCGCCCCTGACGTCGTCGGTGAGCATCGTAGACGTTGTGAGCGAGGAAATGTCAGAATGAAGCTTTTGGAGAAAATAGCGGTGCTGGTCCGAAGAAAAATGAGAATAGAATTCGAGCAGACGTCGATAGAATTGGAGTGACTTCTGCAAAGCTTCATTTGTCTTTTTCTGCCTTACCAGGTCTTCGACGATTTCAAGCCAGGCGAACGCCGCGTATGGTATTGGTTGAGTAGTAGTGAACGTCGAGTCCGCCTGGATGATTTCAGTGTAAGCTCTTCGGGCAACCTCCCGATCTCCAATCGCCGCAGCAGCGC
>JBBTCR010000510.1:0-4231 GCA_038043105.1 Bacteroidota bacterium | reverse complement strand
GTTATTGCTGCCATGCCCGATGAAAACAGTGCCGCGGCCTCGCTGTGCTCCATCAATGCGATCTTCTCTTCGACATCATGCACGGTGGGATTATGGTACCGGGTGTACACATAGACTGTCGGATCGCCCTTCGCATAGCGGATCGCGTCTTCGGAGCTTTCGAATCGGTATGTTGAGGTTTGATATATGGGTGTGGACACGGGCCCTTTGAAGGCGTACAGCTTGTTGCCGTGGATTGCTCGTGTTGAGAGACTGAGGCTTTGCGGGTTTCCAGAGCGACCTCTTGTTGCTTTTTTCTTGCTCATATCGATTCCTTTTTCTTCCTGTTTGATTTCATTGTTGTAATAGGTAGATGGCATGTGGTCGGACTTCATGACGAGAGGCATCCCGAGATTTCAGTAGGAACTGCTTAAAGCGACCTAGGTGAAGGAAATCCCGTGCTTGCTATCGCACCAGTACGAGCTTCTTCGTTTCTGCAAACGCGGGAGAGTTGATTCTATAAAAATAGATGCCGCTTGGCAGACGAGACCCATCGAACGCCACGCTGTATAAGCCGGCAGTATGTTCATCATCGATGAGCGTCGCAACCTCTACACCCAGAAGATTATAGACCTTCAATGTCACCTTCGTGTCTTTGGGGAGATGATATCGTATGATTGTTTTTGGGTTTCCGCCAGTGGCGGATGCGACTTTGGCGGAGAAAGGATTTGGATAGTTCTGTTCAAGGAGAAAGAACGAACTGGGTCGCAATTCACTTTTGGATTGCGAGTTCGGCTTCTGGATCATGAGAAGCCAATCACTGGTATCTGGCGGCACAAAGCGCAGCGGCCCACCGATTTGCTGAGATGCTGAGCTATCGCCAGTCGACGGGTTGATCCAAAAGCAGTGCGCGAGGTGGGCTTGCGGAAAGGTTCTCAATGCAATCCACGAGGTATGATGAGGAACGTAGGTGATGATACGATCGTCGGTGGAGGCAATGGGAACGAAGTTCTCTTGTGAACTGAAGTCAACGAGAAGATTTTGGGATGGAACCACATTGATCCAGGGGATCTTAAGCATGATGTCTTTCAAGACGGTCATGTTAGACGAGCCGGGAAACTTCTGCGCCTGGTCAGCAGCGAAACGAGGCAGATGCGTACCTGGAAGTTCGGGGGTGTTCCATTGCCAAATGCCGTTGGCGCCATATGTTATGCCAACAAGCGCTCCTGAGAGAAGAGACTCATAGCTTGCTTGTCGGACGTGAACCGGTTGAATACGAAACGTTTGAATGTGAGCCGTGTCCCCGGGTTGCCAGAGGTTGCTGGGAATGTCTTCGTACGCGGCTTCGCCATTGAGAAGAGGTTTCGTGCTCCTCCCATAGTATCCTTTCAAGCCGGCTCTCCACGTAAAGTCGCCGCCAGCAACATGCGAAGACTGGTACATGTGAAAGTCTAACCATGACTCGCTGTTATCAAAGTAATCAAAAGAGGCGCTGTATGCTTTTGGGTGGACCGTGGCAAGATGAGAGCCACCTGAAGCCTTCTTGAGCGTGCGCGCAAACTGAGACCAGAAATTGCTCCTTTCGATGGATTCATACTTATTGTCGCCGCCAATGATCCACAGAACGTTCGAACCGGCGTAGCGCGCGCCGACGTAACGCGCAAGCCCCAGAGCCTGATCAACCGTGAGGGTATTTGACGTTGTTCGACTTGCGTAGTACTCCATCATTGCAGCCCAAAGCGGTGCGAGCGCAACGACAAAGCCGGAATCATTTGCTGCTTGAACAATCCGATCAAGATAGTCAAAATATCTTGGGTTAGGCGTTGAGCGGTCATTGTGCAGAAAGAAATCGGCACCGTACCGATTTCTGACTCCATTCTCGTAGAAGAACTGATGTGACATAACAACAATCTGCAAGGCGTTGAAGCCCTTCCCCTTTCGAGCGGCTAAATAGGAAAGCACCTCGGGTTCCCGCGATTTCCACGTTAGCTCCCAAGCCGTATCACCGAGATAGAAGAACGGCTCACCATCTCCATACGTGAGATAGCGGCCATTGCCGGAGACCTTGAGCCAGCCTTTCGAGTAGAACGGATTCGGACCGCTGTATTTCTTCACATGAACCTGCCCGCGAACTCGGTGAAGTCGTGTGTTATTTGTGTCACTGCAGGTGACGGAGTAGCTCCAGTTTCCCTCTGCGGGTAGTGCAAAACGGACCCGATAGGTGCTGTCACCATCCCAGAAGCCGCCAACGTTGATCGTCATTCCCTCGGGTCCCGACAGTTGGCAATCAATTGCGACATCCCTGTGGGGATGATCATACTGGCGTGACGAGATCAAGGTTACCTCGACCATCTTGTTGGTTACTGCCTGCAGCGTTTGGCAAACCAGAGAGGAAGAGCAATAGAACATGCTGGCTATGCAAGCGCCAACACACACGAGCGCGAGGCTTGTCTGTTTAGGAACTATCACGGTTATTCTGTGCAGCAACTATCTCTTGAGCAAATTCGTCTCAAACAGTTTGAGAATCCGTTTGTACTCGTCAGTCCAACTTGTTGCTTCGCGAAAGCCATGATCTTCTACGGGATAGACTGCAAGCTCCCAGTTTTCCTTCTTCAATTCGATAAGCCGTTGGACAAGCCGCACGGCATCTTGGAAGTGAACGTTACCGTCAACCATGCCGTGGCAAATGAGAAGCGCGCCCTTTAGCCCCGAAGCATAGTAAATCGGCGAGCTGCGGCGATACGCTACCGTGTCTTCTTGCGGAATGTTGAGGATGTTTGAAGTGTAGCCCTGGTTGTAGTGAGCCCAGTCCGTTACAGGCCGCAGTGCCGCGCCTGCAGCAAAGATATCCGGAGCGGTGAACATTGCCATCAATGTGATGAACCCTCCGTATGAGCCGCCGTAAATGCCGGTGCGCTTCGGGTCGATGCCGTGCTTCTCAATGAGCCATCTTGCAGCATCGACCTGATCGTCAAGATCCTTTCCGCCCATAAAGCGGTAGATCGCGGTGCGCCAATCGCGACCGAGCCCAGCGCTGGCACGATAATCCACATCAAGTACCGTGAACCCTTTGTCTGTCAGAAGATTGTGAAACATATACTCCTGGTAATAGTCACTCCACCACTTGTGCGCATTTTGCAGGTAGCCAGCACCGTGAACGAAGATCACCGCAGCGCCGTTGGGTTGCTCTGGTTTGTACAGTCGTGCAGGAACATCCGCTCCATCCCGCGCTTTAAACGTCAAAACCTCGGGCGCTCGCCAGTCGTATGAACGAAATTCTTCAGAAGGGGATGACGTAATCTGTATCGCTTTGGCTCCAGGTTTGTTCTCCATCACATACAGTTCGGGCATTTTGTTGCTGAAGGAATACTCGATCGCGAGGCGATCCTCGCTCGGCGAGAGCGTTACCTCATTCCCACCTTCCATTGACGCGATGCGCGTTCGCGTTCCCCCCTCCAACGGGATCGAATAGAAATGCCGCTCCCCGAAGTGAACCTCGTTGGAGCTGAAATACCAACGCTTCTTGTCCCGGGAGATCCGAGGGCTATATATCTCAAACATTCCCGTTGTGAGCTGTGTCTTGATTTTGCCGTCCAGCGTGACGGTGTAGAGATGAGACCATCCATCTTCCTCGGATTGAAAATAGATTCTTCGCGAGTCGGGCATCCAGCCAATGCTTGGTGAAAACCCAAATCCACGGGTTCCGGGACCGCCTATCCAAGCATCATCGTGCTGCCGGTCTACAACGGTGCCAAACTTGGCCTTCTCGATATCGAGGATCACAATCCAGCGATCTTTATTGTCCTGCGAGAACAGCTGGACGAACGCGTGCTTGCCGTCGTCTGACCAATACGGGCCGTTAAAGGAGACTGGTCGGACTTTGGGTTTGCTCTTGCTCGTATCGCCGAGCGCCTTCGGCGGGATGACTCTGGGAACGTCATCGTGTTTCACTTGCATGGCAGAATCGAGAGCGACACTGTAGACGTAAAATTCGCTGACGGAGAGCGGCTCGCCAACTTTGGTCCGGCCAGATATATCCTCGGTGAAACCGCTTTCGGTAACATAGCTAGGCACAATCGTCCGTTTCGGATCGGTTGGTGTTTGTGTCAGAACAAACGTAATGAACTGTTCATCTGGAGAAAGGACAAAGGAAGACGCAGTCTTCTGGCCGGTGTAGTACGGCTTGGGTCGTTTCAGTTCGAGCGCTTCCTGCAATTTCAGGCGATCAACCTCAACCCACTGGCCTCGCAGC
>JBBTCR010000509.1:0-1477 GCA_038043105.1 Bacteroidota bacterium | reverse complement strand
CGATTCCATCACACACTGAATAATGCTCTCGCCAGAGCTGAGCATCTGTATCTCGATCGCTTCTATTGGTTTGCAAAGAAAAAAATCGGAGCTTCCATACAAGACCCTAAACACCACGACATGGCATTTCTGGCTCATGCGAAGGAATTTGATGATGAGTTTCCCCTCAATGAGCTCAGGTCGAGAATTCTTGCATCCGTTCAAAGAATGAATCTTGATCCTTCTGCTCATGGGGCGATCCACTTTGATATGGAGAATCGGCAAGGGAAGTCTCCGGATGCATTCTGCTTCGCTGTGCGAGTTCCCGAAGAAGTCTATGTTGTGATCAATCCGAGAGGCGGCGCCGATGATTGCCAAGCGTTTCTGCGTCAGCTCGCTCGCGCGCTGCATCTTGCTTATACGAGTCCATCCCTCGACTGGGAGTACAAGCGACTTGGTGATCGTTCGATTTCTGAGGGATTCGCTGCCACCTTCGATCATCTTGTGCTCGATCAGATCTGGCTCAAGAGAGTACTGGGTATGACTCGATCCGAGGAGTATCGAAGATACATGTACTGGACGGAGCTCATGAAGCTTCGTCGCACATGCGCGTTACTTTCCTATGAGCTTTTACTGCATCGTGACGCTAATCTGAAAGGGAAGGCCGACGTGTACAGCGAATTCCTTACCTCGGCGATGATGGCCGAGCATGGGCCAGAGCAATATCTCGCGGATGTCCAACTCGACCTCTCCACCGCTTTCGCAATTCGCGGCTGGATGGTTGAATCGATCCTGAGTCAGTACCTCAGGGAGAACTTCGACGAAGATTGGTTCTTAAACCCGCGGACGGGGGAGTTTTTCAGAGAACACTGGGACCATGGGCAGAAACCCACCGCGGAGGAGCTGGCCCGTCAGCTGGCTTATCCAACGTTGACCTTGGATTTTGTTGTTGACAAGTTTGAGTCTGCACTGCAGTGATACAATTGCAAGGAGAGAGTAATGAATTCTCGACTCGATCAGCGAAGGAAAGAGTGGGAGGCCGAAAAGGTGGAGCCTGCGATCCAGAAGCTTCCCGAGCGCAGGCGACCATTCACCACGGATTCGGGCATTGAAATCGATCGCCTTTATCTGCCGAGAGAGTCTGACTATGATGTGAAGCTCGGTTTTCCCGGGGAGTATCCGTTCACTCGGGGCATCTACCCAACGATGTATCGTAACCGGTTCTGGACGATGCGTCAGTACGCAGGCTTTGGAACGGCGGAAGAATCCAATGTGCGCTATCGCTATCTCAGCGCTCAAGGGACAACGGGACTCTCCGTCGCGTTCGATCTCCCCACGCAAATGGGCTACGACTCAGACCACCCGATGGCGGAGGGCGAGGTCGGAAAGGTTGGTGTGGCAATCGACACGCTAGCGGATATGGAGACGCTGTTTGATGGGATCCGACTTCAGGATGTGACTACTTCAATGACGATCAATGCGACGGCAGCGATTCTAC
>JBBTCR010000508.1:0-6458 GCA_038043105.1 Bacteroidota bacterium | reverse complement strand
TGTGAATCAAGATCAGATGCTCTCCACCGTCTGCACCGGAGAGCTTCCATCCCAACGCCTGCGATCGGTACCGATCGATGATGGAACGAATTGCATGATCAACCATTTTCGGGAACATCACGCCCTGAGCTTCGACGGAGTGCGTCAAGTACTTTCCAGAGTCGAGGAGGTTCTTCACGCTTCAAATTTGAGTTTGGGAGATTGTGAGATCACCGGCAAGGCATCGGAGCTCAATCCACCTTCCCATAGAACTCCACCGTTTCCCCCGGCCGTGCCCGGAATTCAATCAGATTCATCCCAGCCTCCACGTTCGCGCGATACCTAGCCTGTGTTCGAAATTTCCCGCCATCGAACGGATTCACCAGTCGCACGCGCCCCCCTTTCTCCGACCGGACACGGACGAAGCTGACGGTTCCATTTTTCTTTTCTGCAGAAACAAGCAATGCGCCTTCCGCACGAAGGTCGGTGAACGAAACATTACTCCAGGTCTGCGGAACGGCAGGGAACACCCGAACGATTCCTCTCTGGCTCTGCAGGAGCATCTCCTGTATACCCGCAGCACACGCGAAGTTGCCTTCGAGTGTGAACGGCCTGTAGGTGAACTTCGATTTTCCCGTGCCCGATTGGTCTCCATTGGCGTGGAAGCTGTTGGGAAGACAAAAACACGTCGCAAAGGTCCTCAACGCCTCGGCAGCTTTTTCTCCGCTCCGGGCGCGTGCCCACATACTGCCCAGCCAGGCAAACGAGTATCCGCACCACCAATCCGTGCCTAGTCGCTCGAGATCCGAAAGGGATGCAAGGATAATTTGCCGGTCTGTTTCGCTGCGATCCCAGTCAAGTAGGCCCAATGGATGAATTGCCATCAGGTGAGAGAAGTGGCGGTGCGATTCCTTTAACTCGATGTCGGGAGCAACCAGCAGTTTCTTGTTTTCTCTGGAGACCGCAAGCTCCGGCCACTCAGCGCAGATCGTTCTCCAATGCCGAGCCTCATCCTTGTTTCCAAGCTCGTTCGCAAGTTCTTCAGCCGCTTCATACAGCCACCGGATGAGCGCCAGGTCATAATTTGTCGTGCTCCGAAACCAGGCGTCAATGCGATTGTCATTGATCTCGGGCGACGAGCTGAGGGGAAGCTGTCTTCTACCTGTGGTGTCACGTATGGAAAGTTGATCCAAATGCATGGCTGCGGCGCGCAGCCATGGATATGCTCGCTTCTCCAGAAACTCTCTGTCCATACTGTACCGCCAATGAAGGTAGAAATGCTGCGCCAGCCAGGCTGAGATTGTAGGGGAGAGCGAGTACTGAATCCATCCCCCCATCGGCTCACCCGTAAGAGTCGACACGCCGGGGAAATTCAGCCCGTCCGTGCCGAAGAATGCTCGTGTGTATCGTTCGGCAACTGGTTTGCATTCCCACAGCCAATCCAGAAACGCTAGGCCTTCTTCCAGATGATTTCCGCTGTAGCACGGCCAGTAACTGAGCTGGGTGTTGAGGTCGTGATGGAAATCCCCCTTCCACGGTGGAAGTCGTCCGTTGTCCGCTGTCCAGACAGCTTGGAGCGTAATGGGCGGCGCTCCTCGCCGAGATGTGCTTCCGAACTTATACATCTCGCGATACCATTGCCTTTCCAGGATGGTATCGGGAAGGTGAATTGATGATTGACTCCAGAACTTCTTCCACCACACGGTGTGCGTTTTCAGATCTCGGTCGAAGCTACCCTGGGTTATTTCGCTCGTGCGCAATTTCCGTGGAGGCTTGCTCAGACTGTACGGTCTGTTCGGCGTAATCGTCCAACAGCCGATGAGAACATTGTCCGAAGTGAACGACCAGACAACCCACACATCGTACGAGAACCCCTCAGCACACTCTTGGTGGTAGGTGATTTCTCTTTCGCCTTCAACAATCTGCGGCGGCGGATAGCCCAACCGACGCAAGTCATTTCCGCCGGGACCGCTGCCACCTGAGAGTCCGGACGTATCGAGTGATCCATACGGAGGCGGGGAAATCCTCGGCCTCAGTTTTGATGATAGACCCTCCATGCGGAACCAACCCCGAGGTTCTGTGGCGTGAACAAATGTCTGCAGCGTAATCCCACTCTTCCATTTCACCACGCACACGGCGTTACGGAGCGACAGGTCAACCGACGCCACCTGATCGACATCGGGGATATCAAATTCCAATGCTCCGCCTGGGAGCTTGGTTGGTGCTGCGTCGCGATTGTACGGCACGTCGCTCAGTCTTTGAACAGGCTCGTAGTCTCCTCTATTCACCTGCTCGATGACCCAGGAGAACCGAAACTCCGGGCCCTCGAATTCCTTCACCTTCCGCAAATCCCAAAGATCCGCACGGTCGAGTGCGAACCGCAGGGCTCTCCCCTTCTGCCAGATGAGCGCACCGATCATTCCATTTCCGAGCGGTATGCCTTCATCCCACTGTTTCGCGAGCTCGCCAAAATGGAAACTGTGGTTTCGGGGAGTAGATGAAACTCCGCGCGAGTCTTTAGAGAGGAGATCACCTTGCTCTGCAGCGAAACCTAATGCAGGCACAAGGATCAGCATCCAAGCGAAGTCTCTTGAAGCAACAGTCATTTCTAGGAGTTTGAGGGAGCTATTCAACGATGATTTCATCCACAAACACCCAAGCCTTATCCCTTTTTCCGGCATGCCATTCGGGACAGAGCCCGACGTTCTTCGCCCGAACTTGAACATATCGCGCTTTCACGTTCTTGAGCTTGTGTGAGAACTCTTTGATCGCGGGCGGTCGATGCGCAGTTGGAACCGGCTCTTCAAATTTGGCGGCCGGAACAAACCTCTCTCCATCATCAGACACAGAGAATTCCACCGAAGTCGGGAAAAAGATCCACGAGATCGTTGTCTCGAGAAAGCTCGTGCTGATTTTGGAGATTCTGATCGTTTTGCCCAGATCGATGGTCGCATCGAAATCGTTTTGATGGAACCCCTGCCAGTTTCCGTCTGCAAACGATGGCGAGCCGCGCAATCCATTCGTCAACCCGTACTCACCGCCGCCAGTGTACTTCTCGTATGGATACTTTAACAGGACGGGTTTGAAGGAGGCTTTGTGCAGATAGACCTTCTGTTCACTGATCTTCCCGAGCATCGATCCCTTGCGAAAAGCGGCCGCTCTTATCGTCGAGGTCTTCTGGATGGAAATGGGATTGACGAATCGTCGAGAGGAGGAAGTTGGATCCTTTCCATCGATCGTGTAGCGGATTACCGGATCGCTCACTTCTGTTGTCAGGGTGACGCTGAGCCGCTTCTTCACCGAATCGACGGCCGTGGAAATTGCGACGTTGTAGGCGCTCTTTGCGTACGTGTGTCCAGCGCCTTCGTAGCGTTTCATCTGATGTTCAATGCGAGCAGTAAAATCTGCCCAGTTGCGAGCCTCTTTCGGTGACCAGACGACCTCTGCCAATGCTGCCATGCGAGGAAACGTCATATACTGCACCTGCTCGGCTGTCATGATGAATTCCGTCCAGACGCAGCCCTGCGCGCCGAGGATGTGCTGGCCTTCAGCAGGCGTGAGCGAATCAGGCACCGGTTCGTACGCGTACACTGTGCGAAGGGGTATATATCCTCCCGCGGCAAGAGGTTCTAGCTCTTCCTTTCCCTGATAGCAGTTGAAGTAGCAGTGCGAAATCGGCGTCATCACAGCATCGTGTCCCTGGCGTGCTGATGCGATCCCGCCTTCCGTTCCACGCCACGACATCACGGCGGCGTTCGGTGCAAGTCCTCCCTCCAGAATTTCGTCCCAGCCAATCAGCCGCCGATCTCGGGAGTTGATGAACTTCTCGATTCGCCGGATGAAGTAGCTTTGCAGCTCCGCTTCGTCTTTCAGGTTCTCGTCCTTGATGCGAGCCTGGCATTTCGCACAGACCTTCCACTCTTTCTTATCGGCTTCATCGCCGCCGATATGGATGAACTTGCTCGGGAAGAGATCCATCACTTCCGAAAGGACGTCTTCAAGAAACAAAAACGTGCTGTCGTTTCCCGCGCAGAAAATATCCGTGATGGGCCAGACTCCTCCCGGCGGAACAGTGAATGGCCCGCCTGTGCACGAATACTGCGGGTATGCGGCAAGCAGCGCCGTGGTGTGCGCAGGCATCTCGATCTCAGGAACGACGGTGATGTTCCTGTCAGCTGCATACTGCACAATTTCCCTGATCTCATCCTGGGTGTAAAATCCACCATACGTCGCCTTCTCACCCGCGCGCTGCGGATCGCGATAGCTCCAGTGCTGATGTTCACGATCGACACGCCACGCCGCAACGTCAGTAAGCTTGGGGTACTTTCTGATCTCGACCCTCCAGCCCTGGTCGTCAGTCAGGTGCCAGTGAAAGACATTCATCTTGTGCATCGCAAGCATATCGACATAGGTCTTGATGAAGTCCTTCGGAAAGAAGTGCCGGCTGACATCCAGATGCATGCCTCGCCACGGGAATCGAGGGTAGTCCTCGATCGAGACGCACGGTATGTTCCACTCGATATTCTTCGCGGCCTTCGTCGCATGCGCTTCTGGAGGCAAAAGCTGGAGCAGAGTCTGCACAGCATAGAAGAATCCCGCACCTGCATTTGCACTGACGCGGATGTTGTTCTTCTCTGCCGCAATGCGATACCCCTCAGCTCCAAGTATTTTATCATTGATGGAATGTAAACGGATGAAATTCGTTCTCGGAAGCACCAACGTGTCACGCGTCTCGAGTCTGAATCCCGTTGCTTTCTCGATTTGCCGTGCGAAGTATTCGACAACTGCCTTTTGTCCCTGCTGATTGACCTCGTACACAATTTTGGTCGCCCAAGAGAGTATGAAACTCCCCTTGCCTTGTATGAGCTTTGCAGGTTTGGGAATGATGGTGAAAGAAGGAGGCTTCGTAGACTTCAATGATCTAGTGCCACTCCCAAAAAGAAATATTGGGCTTTCAGAAGTCCTGGTTCCTAACGCGGAGACGCTGAGGTCGCAGAGCATCGCAGAGGGGGTCGGTTTTTCTCCGCGTTTCTCCGCGTTCTCCGCGACTCTGCGATGTAAAGCACAAGATGATTTATTTGAACTGGCACTAGAAGGTTGAAAAGCGTTCGCTGCAGTGAATGCGATGGGGATGATCAATGAAAACAGAAATGGCTTGCTCATAGCTCTAGGTTAGGACGACACCTGTGGGGGAATCCGACAATGAGAAAAAGCCTTCTAGCGAGCATCCGTTGACACTGAACCAGAGAGTTACTTGCCGCGGAACAGCATCGCGTCGGGAATGAGCTGCTTCTCAGTCTTTGGACCTTTGATGGAGACTTTCAGATCGTCCCCACCCGTCTTCTCAAAGAAGTCCACTCTGATTGAATGCAGGCCTGCTGCGAGCGCAATGACACCCCGTTTCTCCTTCATCCCGTGGAGACCATCGTTATCGACGACCATCGTATCATCGATGTAGAGACGACTGCCATCGTCAGAATCAGTGAAGAAAGCGTAGACACCATCCTCAGGAACTCGAATGAAACTCGCATACTGAAACCCGAAATGCTCGGCCTGGTTTCTTGGAGTGAAACCGAAGTTGGCAAGGACTCCCTTCTTCACAGGTTCAAGCTTGGAAAAGCCGGGGATATTGTCCCAGTCCCCTTCGAAGTAGGTATACAAAATTCCGTTGCTCAAGCCTTCAACCTGTACGGCCGGTCGTGGCGTGACTTTGGAAAACTTTGCAGACACCGCGCCGCTGACCGGCTTGCCGCCGCGGAAACATCGCGCCGAGACAACTTTGGTCTCATTCAACCGGATGGGACCCTTCGCGAGCAGCGAATTGACAGAAGGAACGGTGCCATCGAGCGTGTATCGAAGCTCGACGTTCTCTCGATCGGATGTCACGGAAACATCCAGACCATCGACAAAGATTTCAAATTCAGCGGAGATTCTCGGAGGGCTCGTTACGTCAAGCTTTCCGATAATATCCAGCACAACAACGCTGTTGTAGGAATCGGGCGCATTCGCCGGAACGCCGATGATGATCGCGTCCTCTTGTCGACCAACATCGAGAGAACCTCTATGCGGATCAGAAAGCAAGAACGCGCGCCTTGGATCGTTGAGGATCCCCGGCACGCTCAGCGTGCTGTTCGCGGGCCATTCGAAGACATGGAGGTAGAGGCGCGTGCCACCCTCGATGGGTTTCTGTGTGCACCTTCCCCACTCAAGATTCTCGAAGGGACTTGCAAGCGTGCCATAGATCGACTCGCCATTGACCTTCATCCACCGACCGATTTCACGAAGACGATCAATGCTCGCCTGCGGGAAAAGTCCTTCGGATGTTGGACCAACATTCAAGAGGAAGTTGCCGCCCTTGGAAGCGATGTCTGCCAGCTTGCGGATTAAGTCCTCGGTCGACTTCCATTTGAGGTCGTGCTTGTTGTAGCCCCAGTGATCGTTCATCGTCATGCACGTTTCCCAGTTGACTCCCGGAAGAC
>JBBTCR010000507.1:0-6251 GCA_038043105.1 Bacteroidota bacterium | reverse complement strand
CCAGCCCGCTGCGCGTTCTGGCGGGCAAGAACCTCACGATCTAATTTTCAAAATAAGTGAATCTATTTGCGAGTCGAAACACTTAGGCAGGAGTCAATGCGCGCAGGCGTGTGATTCCGTAAGGCAACACTCAACTCGATCTTTTGCTTGGCAAGTCTAAGGCAATACGAAGCGAGAACGCATGAATCCGGAAATCGTAGTATGAATCGTCTGATAGCTTTTCTTGAACGCTCGAAGGGGCTGGTTATAGAGGGTTTTGCATCGCTTTCCGCAAGTGTGGGGATGTTAGTCTACCGGTAGCCAGTAACTTAGTTTGAGTGCGAGAATGTTGTCACCCGTTGCCGTTATCGCTTCGACAAGTGAAGAAGAAGTGACAATATCTCCGATCGCTTTCGTCAGAGAACGGTTCTGCTGCCAGACAAAGTATAGCGTGCTCCCAAGTCTCCATTCCCATCGCAACACAACGTTGCTGCGAAAAGATCGAATGTTAAAGTCCCGATTCGACAAACTAAAACTCTTTCCTCGATCGACAACGGCAAAGGAACCATCCGATTGGCGGGTGATTGTTGTTCCATCGGTACCATACATCCGCAATTCTCGACTCTGTGCGACCGGTAACTCGCCGAAATCATAATATCGCCCACTTGCAGCAAACGGCTCAGCATAAAGCTCTAACGTAAGCTCGGGATTAAAGTTGTACGCGAAACGCATTTGCATGGAAAGGGTGCTCTGCTCGATAAAGGAAAAGATGTACCTTCTTCCAAACGTTTCTGCTCTACCACCGGCAAGAGTAGTAACGTACTGACGAGGATAGACCGAGCGTGTGAATCGGGGCGTAAATGAAAGCTCCCATTCGTCGGCCGGTCGCGGCGCATATGAACCGCTTACCTCGTAACTCCATCCGCCCAATTCGTCAGTGCCATACACCAATGCAATGCTCAATTTGGTCTTGGAGGTCACGCCGCTTGCTGTTGATGCGGCCAGGTTCCACCCTGCGCTCGTCCCCATCATTGGTCCACCGCGTGTGAGATCGTCGCTTTGCGCCCTTCCTTTGTAGGTCCAATCAATGGTCGTGCGCCAGAAATTTTTCCAGGTCACCTTCCCCGTAAGACCGATCGTGAGATATTGAGCGACCTTGTCGAAATCCCACCCCTTCCCCATCGTCACGCCGAAATCATAGTTATGCAAGAACCTCGTTGGAAGAGTCTCCCGGTAACGCAGGTTCGCCGAGACTTCGATATCATCCACTGAAGTGATGCGGCCAATATCGTTCAATTCAAATCCCGGAGATTCGATTGAGCCGCTGATCCCCCAAAGCCAGTGCTCCCCGCCATTCTTGGTGAATGAGAGTCTACCGGTGTATCCGAAGAGCGAAGTCCGCGATGAGTCAACTCTTGAGTAAGTGGCATCGGGGCGCTGGAAGTATCGAGCACTCGATGTCTGCAAACGTAGGACTGCGGCCGGCTCGCCCTTGAGATAACTGAGCCCCACATCGCCACCAAGCTCATACATTCCCCCTTGGAATCGGAGATTCCAGTTCCCGCCTCCGGAAAACGCTTCGCGCACCAGAAGGCCAGGGAGCGTGGTTCCAGGCCTGAACCATCGCCGGACACCAGTCACGGTGACTCCAGCTGTCGATACGTATGGACCAAACTCTTGCTCCAATCTCAGTACGCCAAGACTCGTGAGCGGTTCTACTTCTACTGAGGACGTGGATCCGGAGGAGATCTCGTGGATTCTTGCATATTCTCGTGCGGTGAGTGCACTGAGCGCTGCAAGGGACAAGCCCGATCCTAGTCGACCTGAAATCTTGGCTGCACCGAGAATGGTGGAGTTGGTCGGTTGGTCAACAAAGCTTCCCTTTGCTGACCCATGCGGAGCTGCACCAATCCTGCGTGAGTAGAAATAAATCGGTACCGTGTTGCTTAACAGTTTGTTTCCTTCAACAAAGAATGGGCGCCGCTCCGTGAAGAACGTCTCAAAGGCCGTGAGATTCACCACTGCCGGATCAGCCTCGACCTGCCCGAAGTCCGGGTTAATGGTAGCATCGAGAGTAAGGTTCGGACCTAGTCCCATTTTGAGGTCGGCGCCGATTCTCCCGGCGAGATTTCGCCCATCGTCAAACGGGTTGTTGAGATCGCGTCCGCCCGTAAATCTCGCGCTGCTGGCTCCGTACGGTAGGATTTCAATCCGCAGCGATGGCCTTATGTCTTCAATCCCCATAAGATCTCCAAACAAGCTCGCCCAGCCAGTATCCCTATTTCTCCGCAATTGCCAATAGACGTCTTCGTTGCGAGCTGGAATGTACCGATTGAAGTTCACACCCCAGACCTGATGCTTTTGATCACGAAAGCGAACTTGCGAAAACGGAATCCGGAATTCGACAGTCCAGCCAAGAGAGTCAATCGCCGTCTTTGCCTCCCACACTGGATTGAAGCTAACATCTCTTGACTTAATTTCATCGTCGATGGGATGGTAATAATCCTGCTTGACTCCGGCAGCAGTTACGCCGAAACTATAGGAAGTTTTCCGATCTCGGTAACAATCCAAATTGATGATCAATGTCTCGGCATAACCCAGTTGATCCCTTCGAGTCGCGGCCGCGCTGATTCTCTCCGGATTCTTGCTGTACATTCGTGCGGCGACGTAAAGTGCCTCTTCATCAAATAAGACTCTGACCTTTGTGCTCTCCGTGGCAGGGGCACCCTCTTTCGGTTCCCGCTGCCAGAAATCGCTGATGACTTGTCCCGTATTCCATACCTCTTCATCAAGCCGCCCGTCAATTATCGGACGATCACCCACGACACGCACCGCCCTTACCTCTTTGAGCGACCGATCATTTGAGACTACACTAGCGCTATCGGGGGAACGGTAGTCGGCAAGGCGCAGAGAATCCTGTCGGGTCGATTGTTGCGATCTGACTTGAGTACTCGTAGAGAACGTAAGAAAAGTAAGCAAGGAGACGAGAAGCGCTGGCCCTTTGCTGCGTGAGAAGTCAAGAAAAGCGTGCATCAGAAACGACATAAGAAAAACAGGGAAGTGCAAGGTCAGGTATTCGATCTACATGTGAATGATGCTTCGGTTCTTAGATTATTTCGCGGAATCCGATGCGGTTTTTAATCTTCTTCTCCAGAAATAATATGCGGGAGTCCCCAGTAGAACCATTCCCAGTCCAACCAGCCCTCGCTCTGGCTGGGAAACGACCGTGTTCAGAACAATCGCAAACGAGACAAGGATGAAAAGGAGGGGTGTAACCGGATAGCCTGGGACGAGAAATGGTCGCTCGGTTGCAGCACGTGTTCGTCGAAAGACAAGTAGGCTCGCCGCCCCAAGCGCATAAAAAAACCAACCCGCGAAAACAACATACGTCAGCAACTGCTCGAACGTGCCTGTCGCAGCCATCAGGATGGCCCAAAGAGAACTCCAAACAACTGCCAAGGCTGGAGTCTTGAAGCGTGGGTGGACTTCGCCCAGTTTCCGGAAGAAGAGACCATCATTCGCCATTGCGAAGTAGACGCGCGTAGACGTCAGTGTCACTCCGTTCGCCGCGCTGAACATCGAAATAAGGATAGCGAGCGCAATGAAGTTGCCGGCTGCAGGTCCAAGAGTGACGCTCACAGCTTGTGCGGCCGGCCTTTGCGATGCCGCAGTCTCGCTCGGACCAAGCGCCGCGATGTACGCAACGTTCGCCACAAGATAAATCCCGATCAACGCAACCGTAGCCACAGTTATTGCACGTGCAAAGATCCGTTGCGGATTGACGGTTTCTCCAGTGGAAAAAGAAACATAATGCCATCCCTCATACGCCCACAACACGCCGACGACAGCAAGCCCCATGCTGGAGAGGACTTTCAGCGAGAATAAGTCACTCGGTAGCCCGAGACCTCCTTCACCAAAACGACTTCCATTAACAATCAGCAATGCGCTCATCAATAAGATTGCCGCCACTTTGATCCCTGTTGTCCAGTTCTGGACGCTTGCGCTGCTTCGTACCCCCCTCACGTTAATCGCAGCTACAACGATGATCATCAAAATAGAAACAACACGACCTTCAAATGGGGTCAATGGAAGTAATTGATTGAGATACGAGGTAAATGCTACCGCTAATGTGGCAACTGAACCACTTCCGATCAGAAAGAATAACGACCAGCCATAGAGAAAGGCGAGTAACGGACCGAATGCATCGCGTAGATACACGTAGAGTCCGCCGGCTTCTGGAAACATTGCTCCCAGCTCACCGTACGTAAGCGCACCAAGAAGCGATAAGATTCCTCCCAGCAACCAGACTAAAAGCGCGATCCAAACGCTTTCACCTGTTTGATGCAGAACGGTCGCAGGCACGATGAAAATACCCGATCCGATGACCGTACCTACGACGATCATTGTCAAGTCTTTAAATCCAAGTGCTCGTTCGAGTTTGTTGCTCATAGAATTGAGATGGGTTGGAGATTATTTCATGCGCAAAGAGCGTCACAACAGTTCGTGTTGCCTCCTGGAGTAACGCCGGCAAATCCGATGAAGATCTCGAAAACGAGAATATTCTTCTTTTGCATATCTTCGCGTATGGGGGTCAAGTTCGGATGGAAGCTTCGGTTGTCCGCTACAGGTCGACACCCTCAATGGCAGAGCTGTGATGATCGAGTGATCTTGGAGCCATCAATTAGTCTGCTGAGAGGACCTCTCGACGCACAGTCAGGTTTTCAACGCGATCCATGTCCACTTGCACGCCCATGCCCGGCTTATCGATTGGGACGCATACCATTCCGTGCTCATCCATTCTCCATTCAGGGATGACGATGTCTTGCTCCCAATAGCGGGCGCTCGGAGAAAGGTCTCCCGGCAGAGCGAAATTGGGAAGCGATGCCAGTGCAACGTTGTGAGCGCGGCCAATCCCGCTTTCCAGCATCCCACCGCACCAGACGGGAATCCGATAGTCCGCGCACAGATTATGGATCGCGATGGAAGACAGGAATCCACCCACCCTTCCCGGCTTAACGTTAACAATCTTCCCGCTCCCAAGCGTAATCATGTCCTCCGCCCTCTCGGCGCTGGTGATGGATTCGTCAAGGCATATCGGAGTCTTCAAACGCTTCTGGAGTTTGGCGTGCCGCACCAAATCATCCCAAGCGAGCGGTTGTTCGATCATCAGTAAGTGAAACCCATCTAACTTCTTCAACTGATCAAGATCGCTCAGCGAATAAGCGTTATTGGCATCGACCATCAAAGGAGCTTCTCGTCCAACTGCTTCGCGAACTGCTCGTACGTACTGAATATCCTTCCCCGGCTTAATTTTTATTTTGACCTTCCGGTAACCCTGTCGAAGACTTGTTTGAACTTTTTCCACGAGTTGTTCTGATCGCTCCTCGATGCCGAGGGAGATACCGACCTCGATTCTTTCTCGCACTCCTCCAAGAAGCTTTGAAAGCGAAATCCCTTGCAACTTCGCGGTCAATTCCCACACCCCCATCTCGACCGCGGCTTTTGCCATGTTGTGACCGCGGATATCGCTGTTCAACATTGAGTAAATCTTCTGCGGCCCGTTAAGCTCTTTTCCGAGAATGCGCGGAGCAATCCACCTGGAGATCGCAAGCCAAGCAGTATCGATGGTATCCGGACTATAATTCGGAAAGTCGCCAGCGACACACTCGCTCCACCCTGATGTACCTTCTACACTCTGTAGTTCAACTAAGCAAATCCTCCGGTTCTTTATTGTGCCGGAGGAAATTTGGAAAGGCTCTTTTAGTGGGAGGTGAACTTCTCGCAGGACAATGCGCTGAATGATGAGATTCAATTGTTTTCACGTGATCTGGTTAGACAATAATAGCATCGACGAGAATGCTGCTCGATGTAAAATGCATCGACCTTATATCCCCCTTCCATATACCTCAGAAAGGCTCTGCGTGTGTTCGTGCGCCAGCGACTGCCAAGATCAAAAAATGAGGCCTGAATGGATTCGATGTCCAGAGGGATCTCTATACGCAGCATCGGATAGTATGGTAGATCCGAGTCAACTAAGAATACGGAACCATCCTTATCGACAGCTGTATTGACTACTGGCGAACTGAAGTAGCGATCGGGACGAGGCAGATTCTTGCCTGATACAATCTGCGCAACCATCTCATCACCAAGGTGCCAAGCGACGATAAACCGGTCCATTCCCAAGCCCCGATGCAGATCACTTCCCGCATCCACGTACATATCTTTCACGTAATCAGTTAGATTTTTCATTGATTTCTCCATATTTTTGATAT
>JBBTCR010000506.1:0-2445 GCA_038043105.1 Bacteroidota bacterium | reverse complement strand
CGTGGTCAGTTTACGGATCTTCTCTTCACCGGACTTGCGGGAATGACCCTTGACCGGATCGCCTACGCCGCCACGATGAGCAATCCCTCCGATCCGTGGAAGCTGATTGACGATCTGGCTGAAGATCTGTTCCCCATCGCGATCACGAAGAACCAGATAGACTACGTGATGTACAACGCTATGGGCCTGAGGCAGAACGGTGAGTATGATTGGACGCTTGCCTGGAACGCCTACAATGCACCCGGCGGAAACACGACGGCAAACAGGAATCTGGTTCTCAAGATGCTCGATCCGATGTTGAAATTCATGTTCCGCATGGCCGAATTCCAATTGTCCTGAGCAAGCCCGGTTGTTGACCCACGGTCGCATCTCAGAAGGGGACGCATGAAACGCAGAGATTTCCTGAAGGGTGTTGTTCCTGTCACGGCACTGCCATTTCTGATCAACGGTCTGCCGCTGCGCGCGTACGGGCGATCGCCGTTTCTCGAGACGCTCATTGGCGCTGAGATGGCAACGGACCGTGTTCTGGTTCTCGTCCAGCTCGGCGGGGGAAACGACGGCATCAACACGGTTATTCCGCTTGACCAGATGTCAGCGTACAACAACTTTCGCTCGAATATTGCGATTCCTGAAAGCTCCGTCTTGACGCTCACGAACGGGACGGGATTGCACCCCAAGATGACGGGCATGAAGCAGCTCTATGATGACGCAAAGCTCGTTGTCGTTCAGGGCGCATCATATCCGAACCCGAATCTCTCGCATTTCAGGGCGACAGATATTTGGCTCACCGCCGCCAACTCCAATGAATATCTGAACGACGGCTGGGCGGGACGCCACTTGGGCATTGAATTTCCAGATTATCCTGATGGATATCCAAACCAGGTGATGCCCGATCCCTTGGCGATTCAGATCGGCGCGGTGACGTCGTTGGCCCTGCAGGGGCCCGGCCGTTCGATGGGCATTTCCATTCAAAGTCCTGACACATTCTACCAACTCGTTTTGGGTCAACCGACAGGCGGGACAGATACGCCACCACAAACGCCCGCGGGGCGAGAGCTGAGCTACGTCCGCCAGGTGGCTGTCCAATCTCAACAATATGCAACGCAAGTGAAGGCGGCCGCGGACAAAGTGTCGCAGCAGTCGACGTACCCGACAGCGAATAGCCTTGCTGATCAGCTGAAGATCGTGGCCCGACTCATTGGCGGGGGCTTGAAGACACGGATCTACATTGTCAACATTTACGGGTTTGACAACCATTCATCTCAGGTGAATCAGATCGACACGACGACCGGGACTCATGCAACACTGCTCCAGCGGCTTTCCGACGCGCTGCTTTCATTTCAGAATGATCTGAAGTTTCTCGGCATAGAAGATCGGGTCATCGGGATGACGTTCTCGGAGTTTGGCCGCCGTGTGCAGTCGAACGCCAGCCTCGGCACGGATCATGGAACCGCCGCGCCGATGTTTATCTTCGGCAAGCCGGTCAACGGCGTTCCTAACGGAATGATTGGCTTCAACCCGAGCCTGACAGATTTGACGAGCGGCAATCTGAAGATGCAGTATGATTTCCGATCCGTGTATGCGTCGATCCTCAGCCAGTGGTTTGGAGTGAGCACGACGGAGCTGAATGCCGTCTTGCTGCGCAGCTTCCAGCAGCTGCCCATCATCAAACCGGGAGTCGCGGTGTCGGCGCCAGAGGATCCGTCGGTTCCCTCGGAATTCATGCTCTACGCGAACTATCCAAATCCATTTAACCCTTCCACAACGATCTCGTATGACCTGCCGGCTGAAGCGAACGTGCTTCTGAAGGTGTATGATATGACCGGTCGCGAAGTGACGACGTTGGCGAACGACCTGCAGCAAGCTGGTCATCACACCGTCCAGTTCACTGCAACATCCGGATTGTCGAGCGGGGCGTACATCTACCAGATTCAGGCAGGTTCATTCCGCGAGAGGAAGAAAATGTTGCTCGTGAAATAGGTCAGAGGCGACGATTCGAATCGTCGCCTCTTTGTTGATTCAATGCTCAGGAGCGTTGGTCCTGAGCTTTTTTGTTTCGAGTTGACCCACCAACGATCACCAAAGTTGAAATTCAACCAATGTCTCAGTAGGTTTTCTTGATAACAGACCATCGACGGTAAGACAATGTCCGCGCTTCGCACGCTCTACATTCGTTTCAAATCGCTGCTCCCCGATTCCATTCGAGAAGCGCTTAGCGCGATCAATCAGCGGTTGTTCGCCAGAGGAACACTGCAACGGAGGTACGGATCCTGGTTTGAAGTTGATTGGAGAAAGAAATTCCGGGCACTCTCTAATCAGGAGTGGAAACGTGCCTACAATGAGGCGTGGAAGCATCGAGCGAACGATTGTGTTGAGGAAACCGATGCGGCGATGATTCTTGCCGCTCTGGGCGAGCAAGGGACGGTGCTCGAGGTTGGTGCTGGC
>JBBTCR010000505.1:0-17778 GCA_038043105.1 Bacteroidota bacterium | reverse complement strand
GGGTTGCGGTTTTTTGAACGTAGCCACGTAAAAGACGTTTTGGCGTATTTGCGATTGCTCGTGAACCCCGACGACAATGAGAGCTTCTTCCGCGCTGTAAACTATCCGGCCCGAGGGATTGGAGCAACCAGCCTCGAGCGGCTTCAAGCGTACGCTGACGAGTGCCAACTGACCATGTACAAGGCCGCAAAGCTACTCGACAAGGTCGAGGGCCTTCAGGATCGTGCGAAGAGGAGCATCGGCCAGTTCCGAGCTTTCATAGACAAGTATGTCTCGCTGAAGTCTCAGATGTCGTTGAGCGAGCTGACTCGATCTATGGTCGATGAACTTGGAATTCTAAAGAACTTCAAGGAAGAGGGGACAGCGGAGTCCATGGGGCGCTGGGAAAATGTCCAGGAGCTCCTGTCAGCGATTTCGGAGTTTAGCGAAGAGCATCCGGACGGCACGTTGGAGGCCTTCCTTGAGGAAGTAACGCTAGTATCGGACATTGACACCTGGGACGAAACGCGTAATGTCGTGACGCTCATGACCCTCCATTCATCCAAGGGTCTGGAGTTTCCCGTTGTATTTATCGCTGGTGTGGAGGAAGGGCTGCTTCCGTTTTATTCGATGGCACTCGAGAAGAATGAGCTCGAAGAGGAGCGTCGGTTATTCTATGTCGGGATCACGCGCTCTCAATCGAAGCTCTATATCAGCAAAGCTCATATGCGCTATCGATATGGTGAACCGACCTTCTGCAGTCCTTCTCGATTCCTGTCGGAGCTCGGTGAAGATTCTCTCCAGGTCTTGGAAAGCAAGAGCAACCGAAGGGCCTTTACGACGGAATCCTCAGAAAGAGGGTGGAACGGGCGAAGACGGTCGAGCAGTGCGAGGAGAACAATCCGGGAAGAGGAATCCTATGCTCACGAATCTCCGAATTATGAAGACGAGTCACAGGAAGTGTTCGAGCTGAAACAGGGTGTGATGGTCCGCCACGAGATGTTCGGGAAAGGAAAAGTCATCAGGGTGAGCGGCAAGGGGGATTCGATGAAGGCTGTCGTTCAGTTTGAAGAGCACGGCGTCAAGAACTTGATTGTGAAATTTGCCCGCCTGCGGTCCGCGTGACTACTCGGGCTGCGTCTCTGAACTCACCAACACAATACTCTCCCAATAGTCCGGATGGATGTAGTGGGTGATGAGGGAATTGAACTCCGGGACTCTCGATGACGGAACGACGACGTAGAGCATCGCTTGCTGTCCCGTCTTCCCGTCGAATTGATCGAGGAAAACGTTGTATTGGGTCAGTGCGTGCTCCGTTTCGAAATCATTGTCTCCGGTCTTCGCCTCGCCGATGATATATCGTCCTTGCTTCTCATCGAGCGCATAGATGTCAGGAGTCTTGTCCTCCTGATCGCCGTACCCATCATTGTGGAGTTTCTCAGCGCGAGGTGCTCCGGTAAGGCCATCGACGCCAAGAATGCGGAATCCTAGCTTGATGAAGATGGTCAGGAGTTCTTCAACCAGAAGCTGGTGTTTCTCCGCGTCATTCCGAAGATGCATGGAGGCCTGCAAGGTGGATGAAGCGCATTCGACATGTCTACTGAGCAGTGACCTCGGTACCGGCAAGGATTCTTTCATAATACCGCTCGTACATGCTCACGACCTTCGTCGCTTCGAACTCAAGCGCACGCTGTCGAGCTGCCTTGGCAAAGAGCTGGTGCTTCATCGGGTTTGACAAGAGATCGATGGAGTACCGTGCCATCCGATCAATATCACCAATCTCTGCAATATAACCGGTTTGGCCGTGCACCTGAAGCTCAGGTAATCCCCCGACACTCGAGGAAACCACGGGGACTTCACAAGCCATTGCCTCCAATGCGGAGAGGCCAAAACTCTCTGACTGGCTTGGCATGAGGAACAGGTCGGCAGCAGAGAGGATGTGGATAACATCAATCTGCTTGCCGAGGAATCGCACGTCGTCGTGAATCTCAAGCTCACGAGTAAGCAGCTCGCATTGCGACCGCTCCGGGCCATCACCGACGAGTAACAACTTGCAGGGGATCTTCTTACGAATCTCAAAGAAGATACGGATGACGTCTTCGACTCGCTTTACCTTGCGGAAGTTCGAGGTGTGGACGATGATCTTTTCACCGTGAGGAGCAAAGTGGGTGCAGACGTCATCCGACGCCATCCGCTGATACTTTTGCGTGTCAACGAAATTGGGAATAACTTCGATTTCCTTCTCGATACCGTAGTTGGTGAGAGTTTTCTCCTTTAGGAAGCGCGAAACGGCCGTCACACCATCGCTCTGCTCGATGCTGAATTTCATGACGGGGAGAAAGCTCGGTTCCAATCCCACGAGCGTAATATCCGTTCCGTGAAGTGTCGTAACGACCTTAATATTGGGGAGGCCCAACATCTGCCTTGCCAGGTACGCGCTTGTGGCGTGCGGAATAGCATAGTGGCAATGAAACAGGTCTAGCTTTTCATACCTTGCGACCTCCACCATCTTGCTCGCAAGGGCAAGCGTGTAAAGCGGGAAATCGAAGAGAGGGTAGGTTGATACCTCAACCTCGTGGAACATCAAATTCCCGGTGAATCCGCTCAACCTCATGGGAATCGCATAGCTGATGAAATGGACGGAGTGGCCGCGCTCCGCAAGGGCTTTCCCCAGCTCGGTGGCTACAACGCCGCTTCCGCCATACGTCGGGTAACACGTTATTCCAATATTCATTTCTGAATTCCTTTCCTCTTGCACAAAGTACTCAGAATTGGATGAACAAACAAGGCGGGAGTAGACTAGGTTCCGCGAGCGAGATGCAGTCTAGTAGTCCTGCTTCGAAAAGTAGCGAGCGGCGAGCGCGTAGATCGCAGATGCGGAGAGAAGGGAATAGACGAAGGGCATGATGGTAAAATCAGCTGTGGCCTGCGGACCTAACATGCGATCGAAGGGATTCCTACCGATCAAACGTGTTGCATTCTCAAGCATGCCACTGATCTGCGGCGTAGCATAGTAAAGGATGTCAAGTATGCGGTGATAAACCTGATTATCCCAAAGCTTGTAGATGCCATACTCTCGTGTCTCCAGAGCGCTTGAAAGAAACCAAAAGACGAATCCCAACATGATTGCAAATCCTTGGCTTCGTGTCAGCAGGCTTGTGAAAGCGACGACGGAGAAATAGAAGGCAAACGCGATCGCAACCATAAGGCACGAGAGCAAGAAACCCGAGTGCCAAACACCAAGTTTGATACCAAAGAGAGCCCAAATAACCAATGCGAAGTAGAGGATGTTGAGAGCGATAGCAATCGTGGCTCCAAATGATCGTGAGAGGAACAGCGATGTACGAGAGAGCGGCTTGCTGAGATAGAGCTCGGCTGTCCCTTTTTCCAGCATCGATGGGATAAGACCGGCAACAGCAAAAATGCCAAGAAACATGATCGCCGACGTAGAGCTTCGCTGAAGTTGAATAAGCAGGAAGTCGACCGGGCTGATCCCCATGAGACTCTTCGCAGGGATAGGATTTCCAAAGACGAGCACTGCCGACCCGTCGGGTGAAGCTTTGATGGCGAAGGCCACGAAGGCGACGATGATATTACCCACCGCGAAGTAGAAAATCAGCGTCCCGCGCAGGATCGCTTCGCGGATGGTCACGACGATCATCGCTACGCCTTTCATGTGCCCTCTCCCGACTGAAGCACTTTGATGAAATAATCCTCAAGACTTGCTCGCCTTGGCACGACTGATTCGATCAGAATTCCTTCTTTGCGGATAGCGTCCAGGACATGGTTCAAAACATGTTTGTCTGGAACGGCAACCCGCAGCACTCTGTCGTTTGCATGTGCTTCCCGCACTATCGACCTAATGGTTTCACTCAATCGTTCAGAGATCGCGCTTTCCAGTTGGATTTCATATTCTAACTGCGGGGCAGTTATCTCGCTGATTGTGCCGACCCTCAGCACTTGACCTTTGTTGAGGATCGCTACGCGGTCGCAGATGAGCTCTACCTCTGACAGAAGATGAGAATTGAGGAAGATTGTGGCGCCGTGGGCTTTCAAGCCCTTGAGAACGTCACGTATCTCTTTCCGCCCGACGGGATCGACGCCATCGGTTGGTTCGTCGAGAAAGAGAAGCTCGGGATCGTTCAGGAGCGCTTGTGCCATTCCCAGTCTCTGCAGCATCCCTTTGGAATAGCGCTTGATCTTGATGTTCATCCAATCCTTCAAGCCGACGCGCTGGAGGAGCGATTGCGCTTTTCCCTTCAGGATCGGCCCCTTGAGGCCATGGAGGTTGCCGAAGAGCAAGAGGGTCTGCAATCCGGTAAGAAACTGCGGGTATCTGTGATTCTCCGGCAGGTAGCCACTTTTTTGCCTGATGGACAAGGCTCCGAGCTTATGCCCGAACACCCGAGCAACACCAATCGTCGGATGTGAAATGGAGAGAAGGATCTTGACGAACGTTGTCTTGCCGGCCCCATTGGGGCCCAACAATCCGAAGATTTCGCCGGCCTCGACAGAAAGAGAGACGTCCCGAAGTGCCTCGATTTGACCCTTTTTGAACACTCCTGCGCGGAACGTTTTTGAGAGTCCTTGTGTTTCAACAATTGTCATAGGTGGTTCGCAAGGTATCCAAAAATACGATAGTTTGTCAAGGGTCAATGACCTCTCGTGAATTCAGTCGAAGTCTTTTTGCTTGACATGAATCGCAATTCTTGAGTATATTTAAGTAACGCATCGGATCAAGGAAAAGAAGTGTCCTTGATTTTTTTTGGACTTATGTAGGACTGATTTAGTCGGATTTACATGCTTCAACTATCGAAGAAGGTCGAATACGGTCTGATGGCCCTTCGGCATATGGCGATGAAGCCACTGGGTGCCGTTTTTACGGCCAGAGAGCTGGCGAAGGAGTATGACCTTCCGTATGAGCTTCTCGCCAAGGTTCTTCAGAAGCTTGCTCGGGGAGGCCTCATCAGATCGCTTCAGGGCGTTCGCGGCGGCTACGCACTTGCCACGCCTCCTGAAGACCTAAAGGTCGCATCGGTCATCCGTGTAATCGAAGAAACCAAACCGATGGTGGCAGAATGCTACACTGAGGGACCTGAGAGTTGCTACTTGTTTGACAGTTGCACCATCAGGCGCCCCTTGGGGAAGCTGCAGCGAAATCTAAACGTCCTGTTTGACCAAATGACTGTTTCAGAAATCATCTAGACGATCAAGACCGAACCACATTCGAACTCTCATGAATCAGAAGCTCAAAATCCTAGCCGACGGTACGAAGGAAGTACTGCAGTACCTGAAATCGAAATACCAGTTCATTCACTTGTCGAACGTCTTTTTCCGGGACCTCCAATACGGTCTCATCTCATACTTCGAAGCAAAAGGTATGAAGCTGGGCTACGGAGAATCGGAAGTGGTCACTAGAAGGTTTATTGAGATTCTCGAGAGATCGGGTATTCTCAAGCCAATAAAAACCGGCTCCTGGATGCTTAACTATCCAGAGTTCAAGAAACCGCCCGTTAAGCCTGCAGCTCCGGCGAAACCGGCAGCGAGCGCAGCTCCACGACCGGCGACAGGCAGCGCAGCGAAACAACAAGCCGCTGGCGCACCGATGAGTTTACCAGCGCAAGCTGAAGCAAGCAACTCGAATTCGGAGCAGCCGAATAGCTAGCCAGAACATCAGAGCACTCATACGGAATCTACGATGAGCACAGAGACCAACACGATAGAACAGCTTGCGAACCGAGAATACAAGTGGGGCTTCGTTACTGATATTGAGTCAGAGACAGCCCCAAAAGGTCTGAGCGAAGACATCATCCGGTTCATCTCTGCAAAAAAGCATGAGCCCGAATGGCTTCTGGAGTGGAGGCTCAAAGCATACCGGCACTGGTTGACAATGGATGAGCCTCGGTGGCCAAATGTCCATTACAGTCCGATCGATTACCAGGACATGATTTACTTTTCCGCGCCAAAGCAGAAAAAGAGTCTCACGAGTCTTGATGAGGTTGACCCGGAGCTTCTCAGAACGTACGAGAAGCTTGGCATTTCATTGCGGGAACAGGAGCGCTTGTCAGGAATTGCTGTGGACGCCGTGTTTGACAGCGTTTCAGTCGCAACGACATTCAAAGAAAAACTCCATGAGGTCGGGATTATCTTCTGCTCGTTCTCCGATGCGGTCCAGAATCATCCTGATCTTGTAAGAAAGTACCTCGGTTCGGTTGTCCCACCCAACGACAACTTCTTTGCTGCCTTGAATTCAGCAGTCTTCAGCGATGGCTCTTTCTGCTATATTCCGAAAGGCGTACGGTGCCCGATGGAGCTCTCAACGTACTTCCGCATCAATACTGCGGATACGGGACAGTTTGAGAGGACATTGATTATCGCTGAGGAGAAATCATACGTCAGCTATCTCGAAGGCTGCACAGCACCGATGAGAGATAACAACCAGCTCCATGCCGCCGTCGTAGAGTTGATCGCGGTCGGAGACGATGCTCAGATCAAGTACTCGACCGTGCAAAATTGGTACCCCGGCGACAAGGAGGGGAAGGGAGGCATCTACAATTTCGTCACCAAGCGGGGAAAGTGCGTTGGTAAGGGCTCGAAGATTTCGTGGACACAGGTCGAGACGGGATCTGCTATCACGTGGAAATACCCCAGCGTAATCCTTCAGGGCGATAATTCCGTTGGAGAGTTCTACTCGGTCGCGGTTGTGAACAACTATCAGCAGGCCGACACTGGCACCAAGATGATGCACCTCGGCAAAGACACGAAGAGCACAATCGTTTCAAAGGGTATCTCGGCCGGGCATGGCAATAACTCCTACCGAGGTCTTGTCGCAATCAAGAAAGGCGCGACGAATTCGCGGAACTTCTCGCAATGCGATTCACTGCTGTTGGGTGACAAGTGCGGCGCACACACGTTCCCCTATATTGAGGTCAAGAACACATCGTCCAAAGTCGAGCACGAAGCGTCCACATCTAAAATCGGTGAGGATCAGATCTTCTACTGCAAGCAGCGTGGCCTCTCGACAGAAGATGCTGTCAATCTGATTGTGAATGGGTTCTGCAAAGAGGTATTCCGCGAGCTGCCGATGGAGTTTGCTGTTGAAGCGCAGAAGTTATTGGGTGTGAGTCTCGAAGGAAGTGTCGGATAGGACAATCACTATTCTGAATTCAAACGAATAAAGGAATGATGAAGAGATGCTCGAAATCAAGAATCTGCATGCAAGTGTGAATGGTAATGAGATCCTCAAAGGTATCGACTTGAAGGTGAATGTCGGAGAGGTCCATGCGATCATGGGACCGAATGGCTCCGGCAAGAGCACGCTAGCCCAGGTGCTTGCAGGTCGTGATACCTTCGCAGTTACCCAGGGTGAGGTCGTTTATGAAGGCAAGAACCTCCTCGAGATGGATCCTGAGGAGCGTGCTCGCGAGGGAGTGTTCCTGGCCTTCCAGTATCCTGTGGAGATTCCTGGGGTCAGCAACACGTACTTCCTGAAGGCCGCACTAAACGCAATACGGAAGCACAAGGGGCTTGAGGAACTGGATGCCGTCGAGTTTCTCCAACTCGTGAAGCAGCGGATGAAGCTTGTCGAGATGGATGAAAGTCTCTTCAACCGACCGGTGAACGAGGGTTTCTCCGGCGGCGAGAAAAAGAGGAATGAGATTTTCCACATGGCTGTCCTCGAACCAAAGCTCGCCATTCTCGACGAGACCGACTCTGGACTCGACATTGACGCGCTCCGAATCGTTGCAGATGGGGTGAACAGACTCCGGAGAAAAGACAACGCCATTATCGTGGTCACGCACTATCAACGCCTCTTGAATTATATCGTTCCCGATGTTGTCCACGTGCTGATTGACGGACGAATCGCGAAGTCAGGCGGGAAAGAACTAGCGTTCGAGCTCGAAGAGAAGGGGTACGACTGGGTGAAGGACGAGGTAGAAAAATCAGCAGTGCACGTCTAAGGATAGGGGTTCAAATGAAGTACACGGCTGAAAAGAACGCGTGGTACCTTTCAACCTTTGAAACGTTTGAGCAGGGCTTGAACGGTGAGTCCGCTTCAGGCCTGCATATGCTTCGGCGCAGCGCTATCGAGCGGTTCAAAGCGCTCGGCTTCCCGACGACACGACATGAGGAGTGGCGGTTTACCAACATCACACCGATACTCAAGGCGGATTTCAAGCCGGCGGTCGATTTGCACTCCGCGGGTGTCACGAAGGCGGACGTGGAGCGATTCGATTTCGGCACGCGGCATCGCATCGTATTCGTCAATGGGTTCTTCTCAAAAGAACTGTCGACCGTTAATGGGCTCCCACGTGGCGCGTATTGCGGCAGTCTCGCAACTTCACTCAAAGACAATCATCCCAGTGCACGCAAGTATTTGGGTCAGTATGCGAAGTACGATGATAACACCTTCACCGCGCTGAACACGGCTTTCTTGCGTGATGGAGCGTTCATCTCCATACCAGATGGTGTGGTTGTTGAAGACTCCATTCATCTGCTGTTCATTGCGGCAGGTTCTGAGCATACGCTCTTCTCGCCCCGAAACCTCATCATCGTTGGCAAGAACAGCCAGCTTTCAATTGTCGAAAGCTATGTGGCTTTGACCAGGCGGGCGTATCTGACAAACGTGGTTACGGAGATCGTTGCGGGCGATCATTCTGTTATCGAGCACGACAAGCTCCAGAATGAAAGTTTGGAGGCGTTTCATGTCGCCTCGCTTCACGCCTATCAGGGTGCAGGGACCAATTTCACATCGAACTCTATTGCACTGGGTGGTTCGATCGTTCGCAATAACGTTACATCAGTCCTCGATGGACAGGGAAGTGAGTGCACACTAAATGGACTCTCGCTGGCCACAGGGACTCAACTGATTGATAATCACACAACGATTGATCACGCAAAGCCACATTGCGCGAGTCACGAGCTGTACAAGTCGATCCTCGATGGGAAGTCACGGGGGGTATTCAGCGGGAAGATCTTCGTGCGAAAGGACGCACAGAAAACGGACGCCAAGCAGACAAACAAGACCTTGCTCTTGTCTGACGACGCAACGATCAACACGAAGCCTCAGCTGGAGATCTTTGCGGATGATGTGAAGTGTACGCATGGAGCAACGGTGGGGCAGCTCGAGCCGGAACAACTCTTCTACCTGCGTTCTCGTGGCATTGATAACACGACCGCGAGAGACATTCTGACATTTGCCTTCGCGAGCGATGTGGTTAGTCGTGTTCACGTGGAGCCGCTCAAAGACCAGCTTGAGTCTGTTGTTCACGCGCGGCTCGATGAGGGGCGCAAAAACAAGGAACAGCGATGAGCTCGGTCGCTCACGAACATACCTCCCTAGCTGTCGAGACAGGATTCGACGTTGAGAGAATCAGGAATGATTTTCCGATTCTGAAGCGCCTTATTCGCGGCAAACCGCTCGTTTATCTCGACAACGCCGCTACAAGCCAGAAGCCCCAGGTTGTCATTGACGCTCTCGTCGAGTACTACCAAACCGAGAATTCGAATATCCATCGCGGTGTACACTTCTTGAGCGAGCTGGCGACACAAGCATATGAAGATGTTCGCGTCAAAGCCCAACGGTTCATCAATGCATCGCAATCCCGAGAGATCGTTTTCGTTCGAGGGGCCACTGAGGCGATCAATCTAGTCGCGAGCAGCTTCGGTCGCGCGAATGTGAAGGAAGGAGACGAGGTGCTCATCTCCGGAATGGAGCACCACTCCAACATCGTCCCTTGGCAGCTTCTTTGCGATCAACGGGGCGCACATCTTCGAGTCATTCCCATCACGGATGCCGGCGAGATTCGACTCGAGGAGTATGAGAGACTGCTCACCGATCGTACAAAGATCGTCGCGCTGACCCATGTGTCGAATGCGTTGGGGACAGTTAATCCGATCAGGCAGATGATCCAACTGGCCCATCGGAAAGGCGTCCCCGTTCTCGTGGATGGCGCCCAGGGAATCCCGCATTTCCGTGTCGATGTCAGAGATCTGAATTGCGATTTCTATGCGTTCTCCTCTCACAAGATGTTTGGGCCTACGGGTGTCGGGATCTTGTACGGCAAGCAAGAGATGTTGGAAGCAATGCCGCCATATCAAGGAGGCGGCGACATGATCAGGTCCGTCTCGTTTGAACGAACTACTTTTCACGATATTCCATACCGTTTCGAAGCCGGAACTCCAAACATCGCAGACGGAATCGCCTTCGGCGCCACACTTGATTATTTGAACAAGCTTGATTGGCAAGCGGTATCGGGCCATGAGCATGCATTGCTCGAGCATGCGACGGAAGCGGTCTCGACGATCCGAGAATTGAGAATCATTGGGACGGCAAAAGAAAAGGCGGGTGTGGTTTCGTTTGTGATGGATGAAGTTCATCCGCATGACATTGGAACAATCCTCGATCAGGAGGGAATCGCGATCCGAACCGGTCATCATTGTGCACAGCCGGTGATGAATCGATTTGGAATTCCTGCGACGGCGCGGGCATCGTTTGCTTTTTACAACACGCATGAGGAAGTGGATAGACTCGTGTGGGGAATTCAGAAAGTCGTCGAGGTCTTCAAGTGATGTCGGATCTCCGTTCGTTATATCAAGAGATCATTCTCGATCACAACAAGAATCCTCGCAATTTCAAGAAGCTTACGGATGCGACGAAGACCGTCGAAGGCTTCAACCCTTTGTGCGGTGATCACTATATGCTCTACCTCAAGGTCGAGGGGGGAGTCATCAAGGATATTGCGTTCCAGGGTTCCGGATGCGCGATCTCGAAAGCTTCCGCGTCCATCATGACAACGATTCTGAAGGAAAAAACGAAAGCTGAGGCCGAAAGATTGTTCAAGACGTTTCACAAGCTGGTGACCGGTGAGTTCGCGGGCGAGGTCAATTTCGAAGAGCTCGGCAAGCTGGCCGCGTTTGCTGGAGTGAGCGAGTTCCCAGTGCGTGTGAAGTGTGCGAGCCTTCCTTGGCACGCGATGAGGAGCGCTCTGGACGAGAAAGCCGAAACGGTAAGCACAGAATAGACTTCACCGTACGTGTTTCACGGTGTTTGGCGAAACAGCCTGAAACAATCAACATGGATCATAAACCATGATAGGGAAGACTAGAAGAACAATTGGGGCACTGATTGCAATCGCCGTCTTCCTTGGTAGCGCAAGCGGCCAAGAAGCGAGGATGTCGGAAAAAGTGGGCATTCTCGTAATGGCACACGGCGGAGATGTAGATTGGAATGCTGCAATCGTGGATGCAGTCGCCCCCTTGCGAGACTATACCCCCGTCGTTGTCGCCTTCGGTATGGCAGACCGCGATTCTTTGCAAGCTGCAGTTGCACAACTCGAAACAGAGAGTGTTACTCGGATTGCTATTGTACGTCTCTTCATTTCCGCTGAGGCGTTTCGTCACCAGACGGAGTATCTTTTCGGTCTTCGTGGCGATCCGCCAAAGGAGTTTATTCAACACGAATCTCACTCGACCGGAAATCCACATGCGGGACACGCTGTCAATTCGGCTATACCACCTCCGATACGAAAAAAGGCAGCTATCATTCTAAGTCAGCGAGGTTTGTGTGATTCTCCGCGGATAGGAGAAATCCTTGCTGAACGCGCTCTGGCGTTGAGTGTTTCACCTGAGACTGAATCGGTGCTCATTCTGGCGCATGGTTATGGTGATGATGGTGAAAATAGCCTTTTGCTGTCCAAGATGGAAGGGTTGGCGAACAAGGTTCGAGACCTTAGGATATTTCGCACTGTGCAGGCTGGGGCCCTTCGCGAAGACTGGAAGGAAAAGCGAGCGGAGGCAGAGAAACAGATCCGTGAATTTGTGGAACACGGCAATCAAGATACAGGACGCGTCCTTGTGGTTCCTTTTCGCGTCTTCGGGTTCGGACCCTATCGAGATGTGCTCAAAGGCCTGCAATACGTTGCCGATGGCCGTGGCTTTCTTCCACATCCCAAGGTAACTGAATGGATCAAGAGGGAAGCAATGGATTGTTTCATGCGGGCTGGACGAACCCTTTCGTCAGAGGACAACAATGATTCAACAATCGAGCTTCGCTCACAGAAATGCTGATTTGGCGATAGATCACCCCGGGCCGATCGTCTAACACACATATGGAGGATGTATGGGAGTCATTGCGGAAGTGCAGGCAAATCCTTTTGAAATTGTTATCCTCACTCCTCGCGCGGCGCAAGAGATCAGAAAGGTGAAGGAGGACAACAAGATCCCCGAATCACACGCTCTGCGGCTGGGTGTCAAGGGCGGAGGCTGTTCCGGGATGACCTATGTTCTCGCGTTCGATGAGAGTCCTCGTCGGGGCGACACGATGTACGAGATGGAGGGCACTACGGTCTACATTGACCCGAAAAGCCAGTTCTACCTTTCAGGGACAACGCTCGACTTCTCCGATGGCCTAAACGGGCGCGGGTTTGTCTTCAACAACCCCAACGCAACGAAAACGTGCGGATGTGGTAGCTCGTTCGGAGTTTAACACAAGGGATCTAACTATGGACGAGAATCATGGCCAACCTGGATCCATCGACCAAACTCCGCCGGAATTCAAGCCAGCAGAAATTCAGGCAGGGAGCAGGCTCGTTCCTGTGAGCTCACCGCTCGAGGCGAGGATATGGGAGGCCCTTAAAGAATGTTATGACCCAGAGATTCCCGTCAACGTCGTCGACCTCGGCCTCGTCTATGACATGAAGGTCGATGACGAAATTCCTGGTGAGGCAAACGTCTTTGTGACGATGACGTTGACAGCTCCCGGTTGCGGTATGGGACCGATGATTGCAGCCGACGTCCGGAGGCGTGCGATGCAGGTTCAAGGTGTTCACAACGTGAGAGTGGACTTGGTGTTCGAACCAACCTGGAATCCGAGCATGATGTCGGAGGCTGCCAAGTTGATGCTCAACTTCGGTTAGCGACAAACGTTGAAGCCGACAGCCTCTCGCCTTCTTCAGTATACCAACCTTCCAAAATCACAGCTTCCAAAGCTCAATAATAAAATAACTCTAAGGAAAGGAATACACCATGGCCTACGAATGGAAGTTCAATCCACGTCCGTATTCGGATGAAGAAGCCAAAAGGCTCCTGCCGAGTGTCGTAAGTACCGAAACCACGGATTGGCACTACAACACGCATCACAAAGGGTACGTAACGGCGCTCAACAACATCGAGAAGGCCTTGGAGGGAGCTGATCGTGCCGCTGCTAACGGTAACTACAGCATTATAGGTGAGCTCAAGCGCCGCTTCACGTGGAACCACGCCGGTGCATTGTTGCACGACGTCTATTGGGAGGTCATGGGAGGTGATGGAGATCCGAACAAAGGTCCGGAGGTCAAAGCTGCCATTGAAACAGACTTCGGATCGTTCGATGCTTGGAAGGCCGATTTCAAAGCTGGCGCCATCTCGGCCAAACTCAGTGGCTGGGGGCTTCTCGTCTTCGATCGTTTGTACTCGGGTAGGCTGCTGAACGTCACCGTGGATGAGCACCAGTATGGTGCAATTTGGGGCGGTGTGCCGCTGATCGCATGCGATGTATTCGAGCACGCGTACTATCACAAAGATGGTCCGGCGCGAGCAAAGTACATCGACAACTTCCTCGCCAATCTGCATTGGGCTCGCATCAACGAGCGCTACAAGAGATTCGCGCTCGCGAAGTAACGAAGCAAAACCACGAACATACACTGGGGGTCGGAGAGCTTCCGATCCCCTTTTCTATTTCTGATTTGCTCCTCTTGTAACTATTCCGTACCATCATACGCCTTGCGAGGCCACCGTCGCTTCATAGAACTTTCCGCACGATCTCGATACACTTATGTAATGACGAAACACATCTGCCTTCTTCTCACGCTGGCCTTTATAACCGCCGCGCTGTTTTCTCAAGAACGAGCTGAGAGGGCATTCTGCACAAATGTGTCTCAAACGCGACTTCTTGAGACGGTCCGCGATCTCGTACGTTTGGGTCCCCGCACTGGCGGGACGAAATCCGGAGACCTGGCCGCCCGATACGTCGCCCGAAAACTCAAGGGAATGGGATTCAGGCCAGAGGTCCACGAAGACGATGGACTCTTGACGTTTTCAAACATCAGGTGGTCTCTGAAGGTCGAGGAGCCGCGGTCGCTCCGAAAGCTCATCAGGAACGAATGGCTTGGTGGGTACTCACCAACTGTGCGAAAAAAAGCGGCGACGCTCGTTTTCGTTCCAGCACCCAATGACCTCAAGAAGGGCGAACTCGAAGGGAATGCCGTGTTGCTGGATGAGCTCTCAAATCCGAAAAGTTATCAGAGGATTGTTGAGGCTGGGGGCTCATGCATTCTGTTGATCTCACCGAGACTCGAGGGTGCGTACTCCAAATGGGCAATGATCAGCGACCTGAAGGCCTCAAGGGACAATCCGATTCCCTTATTCAATTTGTCGTATGAAAACGGAGAACGTCTCAAGAAAGTGTTGGCCGACAGCCCGCGCGTCGTCGTCAGCTTTTCTGCACAAACGATCATTCAGGAAGGCAGGCCTAGGACTGTTATTACAACACTTCCAGGAGACAGTACGGCGTACTACATCGTCTGCGCGCACGGAGACTCCGACTCCGGCGGTCCGGGCGCCGATGACAATGCGTCGGGAGTTTCCGGAGTGTTGGAGATTGCTCGAAACCTTAAGAAGCTCGTTCAATCCAAAGCATTGACGAAGCCGAAATTCTCCATCCAGTTCATCGTCTGGGGAAGGGAGATCCATTCCACCGAGCAGTACGTGAATGCGCGGGCGGGCGAGCTTGAGAAGATCCTTGGCGTGATCAATATCGACGAGATTGGAACCGGTGCAACGCGAGATTGCCTGTATTTTGAATCGAATGACGTCAAACACAACGAGAAGCTTTTAAGAACCCTCGAAGCTGTGGGCGAACAGTACGTTGGCAAGAAAGGCTTTTGGACTGAATCCACCACAAATCCTTCTCAGGGCGGAACCGACTCGTACGTTTTCTTCCCGAACTATCTACGGTATCTGAAGGTCCCGGAACAGAAAATCCCGGCGGTGACGGTTTATACTGGAGCCTGGAATGAGCTGAAACAGCTGCGCCAGACGGAGGGATGGACTTCGAAGGCGTGGAAAGGACATCCTGACTCGGTCTTCGTTGATTATTCAGCGTACTATCACTCCTCGTTGGATATCCCCGAATTGACAACGGAGCGGGAGCCCCACAATATGGTGGGGGCGGTGAAAGCAGTCGGCATCGCTCTCCTGCGCCTTGCGTGGTAGGCTGAACGAAAAGCACATTCTTGACAACCCGCGACATCTTACGTATTTTTCAGTATGGAAAACCAGGAGCTACAGGAGCCAGGCGATTTCACAGCAGATTCGTCTGAGACGAACCCCCTCCACTACTGGCAATACTGCGTAAATTGCGGGACGGTGCTGGAGAGTCGAAAGTGCAAGCTGATTTGCCCCAAGTGCGGCTTCTATCACTCGTGCAGTGAACCATAACAATCACCAAGGCCTGTACTCTTTCCACTTCCCTCATCACTCCATGCCGCAGAGTTGCACCTGCTGTTCTCTTCCTGTCACGGTCCTCCTGATGAACAACGTGGCTCCGCGATGAACACGATGATCAACCAAGGCTTTCGATTCCGTTTTGGCTCCGTGATGTACGATCTCTCGTCGCGAACCCACATCATGGGCGTGCTCAATGTGACCCCGGACTCGTTCTCTGACGGGGGGAAGTTCTACGCTCTTGAGAGCGCACTTGCGCGGGCGCGTGAAATGGTTGACCAAGGTGCAGATTTTCTTGATATCGGTGGAGAGTCGACTCGACCAGGATCAGATCCCGTGCCCCTCGAAGAAGAAATACGAAGAGTGGCGCCCATCATCGAACGCCTTGCGAAAGACATGACCGTCCCGATTTCTATTGATACATACAAAGCGAAGGTCGCTGACGCTGCATTGAACTCGGGTGCTGTGATCGTCAATGACATCACCGGACTGACATTTGATCCAGGGATGGTTGACGTGGTCGTTCGCCATCACGCGTCTGTTGTGATTATGCACATGATGGGCACTCCGAAAACCATGCAGCAGGATCCACACTATGAGGATGTTACGGTTGAGATAGCTGATTTCCTGCAGAAACAAGCTCTTAAAGCGCGGAAATCCGGTGTAAATCAAATTATCATTGACCCGGGTATCGGATTCGGGAAGAAACTCGAACACAATCTTGAGCTGATTAAACGACTCGCTGAGCTTAGGCGATCGGGCTGTCCTCTCCTCATAGGACCATCTCGGAAGTCGTTCATTGGGATGTTGCTGAATCTCCCCGTCGATCAGCGGCTGGAGGGGACGGCTGCGGCGGTGACGGCTTGCATACTCAACGGCGCGAATATTATTCGAGTGCACGACGTGATGGAGATGAAGCGCGTGGCAATCATTGCGGATGCTTTGAAGACCTAGATGAATCATGGGACTGACCGGCGTCATCATACCTGCATTGAACGCTGAGGACACCCTGCCCGAGTTGTTGGATCGGCTCGCTCTCTTTGTAGATTGCCGCGACGTCATTGTTGTGGATGATGGCTCGACTGATCAAACTGCTGATGCGGCCTCGAAGGCCGGCGCAAGAGTATTGCGGCATGCAGCGAACAAGGGTAAAGGGGCTGCGCTTCGAACGGGTTTTGATTATTCCTGTTCGTCAAACAGCTATGAATCTGTCATCACGATGGACGCCGATCTCCAGCATCCCCCAGAGGAGATACCGAAGTTCCTCGAAGCGAGGAGGAGTTTGCACGCAAATCTCATCATTGGTCATAGAACGAGGGTCGGCTCGCAGATGCCCCTTCACCGGGTGCTCTCGAACACCATTACGTCCGGCCTCGTCTCTGCAAGGACAGGAAGAGCAATCAGGGACAGTCAGTCGGGATATCGCCTCCTGGGTCGGGAAGTTCTTGAGGCAATCCGAGTGGAATCGGATGGCTACGAGGCTGAGACGGAACTCTTGATCAAAGCAGCGTTGAAGGGTTTCATCATAGACTTCGTTCCCGTCGCGACCGTATACCGGAACGAGCGTAGCCATATGACGCACTGGACAACCACCAAACGCTTTCTTCAAGTGTTGTTGAGGGACTACTAATGGGTCGTTTTGAAGAAGAACGCCGGGAGATGATTGAGCTGCTCAGGGACCGCGGCATCACCGATGAACGCCTACTCCAAGCGATGTCCAAAATTGAGCGTCACCTCTTCGTCTCCGAGCCGTTCACAAGTCGGGCGTACGATGACACGGCGTTGCCCATTGCAAAATCCCAAACTATCTCACAGCCTTACACCGTTGCCTGTATGACACAGGAACTCGCACCCAAACCAGGTGACAAGGTGCTCGAAGTTGGAACAGGCTCAGGCTATCAAGCTGCTATCCTCGCGGAAATGGGATTCAAAGTGTTTACCATCGAACGTCACATGGAATTGCTCCTGCAAGCCCGGAAACTCCTCGAGAAGTTGGGATATCGTATCGCATCCAAAGCCGGCGATGGCACTGTTGGCTGGTCGGAATTCTCTCCCTACGACGGCATCCTTGTGACGGCGGCGGCTCCCGATGTGCCGGAGCCGCTCCTAAAGCAGCTGGCTGATGGCGGCCGGCTTGTGATCCCGGTAGGTGATATCGACATTCAGAATCTCCGCGTCATCACGAAACATGGAGAAGACTTTGAAATGAAGGAAGTGCGCGGTTTCAAGTTCGTTCCGCTCATCGGGAAGAAGGGATGGAGCGGGAAGTAAGGAGTGGTAGATTGAGCGATCGAGTCATAGGACCATCGAACCTTT
>JBBTCR010000504.1:0-1200 GCA_038043105.1 Bacteroidota bacterium | reverse complement strand
CATCGTTCAGCCTGGGAGGATTCTTGGGAAACTCCGCAAGTCGGTTGCAGAAAAAACATCACTTGGAGGAGCCTCCGTCATTGCCGTCGCATCGCATGACACTGGCTCGGCCGTTGCTGCTATACCCGCTGAGGGCGAAGAATGGGCCTATATCAGCTCCGGAACATGGTCCCTCATGTGGATAGAGACGAAGCAGCCGATCATTTCAGAGCTCGCGCTGCGCTCGAATTTCACGAATGAAGGAGGTGTGGAAGGGACGTTTCGGTTCTTGAAAAACATTATGGGACTCTGGCTTCTCCAACAATGCCGCAAAGCCTGGGCAGAAGAGCAACAGTACTCCTATGCGGAGTTGGCGGACCTGATGAACCTCGCTGTGCCATTCCGCTCTCTCGTCGATCCAGACTACGCGGAGTTCTTCAATCCGCCAAGCATGCCGGAAGCGATCCAGAGCTTTTGCAGGCAAACAGACCAGCCCGTTCCTGAGTCACACGCCGAATTCGTCCGTTGCATTTTAGAGAGCCTTGCGTTGAAATATCGAGTGACGCTGGAACAACTACGACGGCTCAGCAAGCGGCCGATAAGGAGAATCCATGTCATCGGTGGAGGAGCGCAGAACAGAGTCTTGTGTCAATTTACTACTAACGCAACAGGACTGCAGGTCATCGTAGGTCCCGTCGAGGCGACGGCGATTGGGAACATCATGGTTCAAGCGCTCGCTTTGGGCTATGTCAATTCACTGTCGGAAATGCGAAACATCATACGAGGATCATTTGAGCCCGTTTACTATAAACCACAGGATCAGGAACTGTGGGAATCCGCCTACCGGCGATACACCACACTGACTCACATCAACTAACTGAGAAGTGAACTCTTATAAGAGGCTGCAATGTTGACCGAAACGATGATTGAAAAAGCATACGAACTCGCGCGCCAGCGATATGCCGACCTGGGTGTTGACACCGCAAAGGCGTTAGAGTCGCTCTCACACGTTTCACTTTCACTCCATTGCTGGCAGGGAGATGACGTTGGAGGATTCGAGAAGCCTGCTGCAGTTCTTTCTGGCGGCGGGCTTCAGGTCACCGGCAACTATCCCGGAAGGGCCAGGACGAAAGAGGAGTTGAGGATGGATCTCAAGAAGGTCTATTCGTTGATTCCTGGATCTCACCGGCTCAATCTCCACGCCATGTACGGGGAGTTTGG
>JBBTCR010000503.1:0-2077 GCA_038043105.1 Bacteroidota bacterium | reverse complement strand
ATCGGGTGATTGATGGTCGAATGTCAAGCAAAAGAAGTGATCGGTTGCCGATGACTCGATGACCAGATGAACCGATGAACAAGTGAACCAATAAGCAATGTTCTCCTACACTCCTCTTATCGTTCTCTTTCCTTTACTGGGATTCATCTTCCTTGGTCTCATTGGTTGGAGACTCAAGAGCGAAAAACTGATCGGCATCATCGGAAGCGGCACGGTCGGCCTGTCGTTCCTTGTCGCGGCTATGCTGTTCTTCCAGATGTTGGGTCTGCAACCCGAAGATCGAAAACACGCCGTTGAGCTTTTCACCTGGATCTCCACGTTCACAGGCACTCCTTCTTCGCTTACCGTGCCGGTCGCATACCAAATTGACCAGCTTTCCATTTTGATGACGCTCATCGTAACGGGCGTTGGGTTTCTGATCCACGTCTATTCGATCGGCTATATGCACGGGGATCCTGGATTCTGGAGGTTCTTTGCCTACCTCAATCTTTTCATTTTCGCGATGCTGAATCTCGTCCTGGCGGATAATTTTCTTCTGATGTTTCTTGGGTGGGAGGGAGTAGGCTTGTGCTCGTATCTTCTAATCGGTTTTTGGTACGACCGGAAGTTCGACACTGGAGGATACAAACCTGGCACGGCGACGACGAGCGATGCGGCAAAGAAGGCCTTCATCGTTAATAGGATCGGCGATTTCGGATTCCTGCTGGCGATGTTCCTGATCTTTATCCATTTCGGCAGCTTGAATTTCGATGCCGTCTTCGGGCGAGCTGCGGTTCTGACGCCCGGCAGCAGTACTATGGTATGGATCACCTTGCTGTTGTTCCTCGGCGCGACGGGAAAATCTGCTCAGATTCCTCTTTTCATCTGGTTGCCCGACGCAATGGCGGGCCCTACACCCGTCAGTGCACTGATTCACGCGGCTACCATGGTCACGGCCGGCGTCTACATGGTCGCTCGGTGTTCTGTGCTGTATGCGCTCGCTCCAGCGGCGATGCAAGTCGTCGCCATCATTGGCGCGTTGACAGCAATCCTCGCGGCAACAATCGGGTTGGTGCAGAACGATATCAAGAAAGTGCTGGCATACTCGACGGTCAGTCAGCTCGGTTATATGTTCCTCGGGATGGGTGTCGCGGCGTTTTCGGCCGGCATCTTCCACTTGCTGACTCATGCGTTTTTCAAAGCATTGCTGTTTCTTGGTTCCGGAGCAGTAATTCACGCGATGCATAGCGAACAGGATATTCAGAAGATGGGAGGGCTGAAGCACCACCTGCCGACGACCTATAAGACCTTTGTCGTTGGCGCGATCGCGATCGCCGGTATATTCCCCTTCTCCGGTTTCTTCAGCAAGGACGAAATCCTCTGGAAGGCCTTTAGCAGCGACTACGGTTCCGTGTTCTTGTGGATTTTCGGTGTGCTTGGTGCAGGATTGACCGCCTTCTACATGTTTCGATTGGTCTCCTTGACGTTTGAGGGAGAGCCGCGCTACGGTCACGAGATTCATCCCCACGAAGCTCCCCCGACGATGACGATTCCGCTGATCATTCTCGCATTTCTTTCCGTCGTCGGAGGCTTCGTCGGAATTCCCGAAAGCCTTCTCGGTGGAAACGCTATTGAGCACTGGCTGGAGCCTGTCTTTGCTCCCGCATACGTCAAATTGCGGCTCGCTTCACACGGTGTTGAAATCACAGAGTATGTCCTCATGGTACTCTCATTGGGCATCGCTCTAGCGGGAATCTATGCTGCGCGCCTGGTCTACTTGAGGCGGATCGAACTGGCAGAAGGATGGAAAGCGAAATATGCGAGGATCTACAACTTGCTTTTCAATAAGTACTATGTTGATGAAGCGTACGACAAGGCGTTTGTAAGCTCGACAGTCAAGGTGTCCGAAGGATTGTTGTGGAAAGGAGTCGATGTTTCGTTGATTGACGGCGCGGTGAACGGATCGGCGAAGTTGATCGCACTTGCCGCTCAAGGCATTCGACGCGCGCAAACGGGCATTGCACAACAATATGCGACGGTGTTCGTCGGCGGCATTCTCGTCGTACTGATCTGGCTCATGTTCAAATAGAAGTCCGGA
>JBBTCR010000502.1:0-5806 GCA_038043105.1 Bacteroidota bacterium | reverse complement strand
TTCGCGTCATCGATGAATTCGAGCGGATGGTTGGTTTCAGGAGAGTCGATATCGTCAAGAGCCTCTTGGTGGTGAATGGCAGGCCGACCGCGTTGAAAGGAGTAGTGTGGCACGAAGATTCGCCCAACCACGGTGCGTCGTTGTCCTACGAGCAAATGGAGAAAGACATCGTGCTGATCAAGACGATGGGCGCGAACGCAATCCGATTTGCGTTTCATCCTCCACATCCCTACGTGCTGAATCTCTGCAGCCGGTACGGACTGTTTGCAATGCTAGAGATACCGGCGTGGAATGTCCCCGCAGATATTCTTGACCAGGAATCGTTTCAGGTGCTTGCGGAAGGGATGATGACCGAAATGGTCGAGCGGGATTTGCATCATCCGTCTGTTTTCGCGTGGGGGATTGGCGATGATTTTGATTCCGCTGACCAACGAGCTCGAGGCTATGTCAAACGGATGGTCGACGCGGTGAAGAAGCTCGATGACCGACCGGTGTATTTCGGCTCCCGCATGCTTACAGGCGATGTGTGTTCCGATCAGGTGGAGATTGCGGCGTTGAACCTACGAACGGAAAATGTGAGCTCGTTCAAGAATTCGATTCTCAAATGGAAAAAGGAACATCCTGCTCAACTCGTCTTGGTGCTTTCGTACGGAAAAGGCGAAGAGCAAAATAACCGGAACGGCTGGAGCGATCCCATGTCGCAGGAAGCGCAGGCGAGATTCTTCGAGCGGTTCTACACTGCGGTGAAGGAGGCAAATATCGGAGGATCGTTTATTGATGCGTTCGCGGACTGGCGAGGAGATCGTCCGCTGCTCGCGGTGAATGGTGGAAATCCTTACGTTCATCCTGTCGGATTGGTGAGCTCTGCTCGGGAAAAGCGGGCAGCGTACGAGATGGTGAGGACATTGTACAATAGTGAGAAGATAACTGCGCTCCCGATCGGTCGTTATCGTGCCTCGTTCCCCATCGCCCATATCGTGTGGGGATTCATCGTGATCTTTGTCATGGCGTACCTCTACCATTACAATCGCCGCTTCAATGAGACCTTTAAACGCGCACTGATCCGCTCGTATAACTTCTACGCCGACTTACGCGACCTTCGATCAGTGTCGATCCCGCAGACGGCGATCGTTGCGCTCGCCGTATCGGTGACGCTGGGTGTGGTGCTTTCCGGCATTCTGTATCGCTACAGAACAGACACATTCGCGGACTACGTTCTGACTCAGATCATCGTCTGGGATGTCCTCAAGGAGCGGCTGATCGCGGCGGCGTGGAACCCCTTTGAAGGCATAATCGCGTTCTCGATCGTGTTGCTCGCGTGGTATCCCCTTACGGCGGCGCTCATCAAGCTCTTCTCGATGTTCCTGAAGAGGCGAGTGTACTGGTATCACGCCTTTGCTGTCGCCGTGTGGGGCTCGCTTCCGCTCGTGTTGCTCAGTCCGCTCGGTATGGCCCTTTTCAAGCTGTTGCAGAGCGATTTCTACGTTCTTCCCACGTTCATCATTGTGCTGGCGTTTCTCCTTTGGGCGTTCTTCCGTGTGCTTAAGGGTGCTTCTGTGATCTATGACATCAGTCGTACGAAGGCGTATGCTGGAGGCATTGCCGTGACGCTCCTCGCAGCGGCTGGGCTGTTGATCTACTACGAAAGCACCTATGCCATCACAGCATACGTCCAGATGATCATCCACATGGCGCGGAGTCTCGGCTAATGTATCTATCGAAGCTGGAGCTCTTTGGATTCAAGTCCTTTGCCCAGAAGATCAAATTGACGTTTGACGCTGGGATCACGTCCATCGTGGGTCCGAACGGTTGCGGTAAAACCAACGTGGTCGACGCCATTCGGTGGGCCCTCGGCGAGCAGAGGCCCACGATGCTCCGCAGCGACAAAATGGAGGATGTCATTTTCAACGGCACAAAAAACCGCAAGCCGTTGAGCGTGGCAGAGGTGTCCCTCACCATTCAGAACACGAGGGGCATTCTGCCCTCCGAGTACACCGAGGTTGTCGTTACCCGCCGGGTTTATCGCTCAGGCGAGAGCGAATATTACCTCAATAAGACCCTCTGCCGCTTAAAGGACATTCGGGACCTCTTCATGGACACCGGCATGGGGTCTGACGCCTACTCCGTTATCGAGCTGAAAATGGTTGAGACAATCCTGAGCGACAATGCGGACGAGCGGCGAAGGCTCTTCGAGGAAGCGGCCGGCGTAACGAAGTACAAGCATCGCCGCAAAGAGGCCTACCGGCGGCTCGAAAGCGTTCAACACGACCTCACGCGCGTGAGCGATATCGTTCGTGAGGTTCAGAAAGCCGTGAACTCCCTCGAACGGCAGGCCCACAAGGCAAAGCGATACAACGAGTACGCTAAGCAGGTTCAGACCCTCGAAATAGACCTTCTCGCGCGTGAGTATGGAACCATCGTGACGAAGATTGCCCCTCTGCAAGAGCAGCTCAGCCAGGCCGTTACTGAGAAAAGCAAGATCGATGTTGGGCTCTCTCAGGAAGAGGCGTTGCTGGATGTGCTGCGTGCTGAGATGCATGAATACGAGGAGCGAATGTCTGAGATTCAAGCTGACCTGACCAGCCAGCAATCGCGCGCACATCAGCTCGAAAGCATCCTCGCGACCTCGAATGAACGGCGCCGCTCCCTCGCGGTAAACATCGAACGATACGAGAAGGAGAAAATCCAACTCCGCCATCGGCAAGAAGATCTCAGCGGAAAGCAGGAAGAGCTGGAGACGAAGCTCGGTGACGTCCGCCTGAAGACCACCGCAGCCGAGCAGACCTACATCCAGAAGAAATCTGAGCTTGATCAGTTCGAGCAGCAGCTCAACGTGAAGAAAGCCGAATTGAAAGATCACCAGGATCAGGTGATCAGTCTGCTGCACGAGATCTCGGAATTGAGGAACCGCGAAGGTCAAGCGAAAGCACGGACGGAGAACCTTCGAGGGAGAATTGAGTACACTGCCGAGGAGAATCAACTCGGGCGCGAAGAGATTGACAAGAACTCAGAGCTCGTTCTGCACCTCTCGGCGGAGGATCGCGAGCTGCGACGCAAGCATGCCGAAGCCGAGGTGCGGGTCCATCAGATGGAAGAGCGAAAAGTCGAGTTGCAGAAGGAAATTGAGACGCTCCGCGATCGGAACTTCGAGTTCCGCAGCACCCTCGAGCGCAAGCAGGCGAAGATGGATTTCCTCAAAGGGCTCGTGGAAACCTTGGACGGATATTCGGAAGGGGCGCGATATCTTGTAACGAGCGACGACTGGAAATCAATCGTGCAGACAACCGTTGGAGAGGCTGTAACGGTTGATCCACGCTATAGAGTCGCAGTTGAGTCTGCCCTGGGTGAGACCGCTGGCTATGTCATTGTCGAGAACATCGACCATGCCTACGCAGCCATCGAGTTCCTGAAAAAGAACCAGAAGGGGAAGGCAACCTTCATTTGCCTCGATCGTCTCCCGAAGCTTATGGACCATCGGCCGATCTACAGCGATCCTGGCGTCATCGGATGGGCGGGAACTCTCGTCCACACGAGCGATCGCTATCGGGAACTGTATCAGGTGTTGTTGGATGATACACTCGTCGTAACCGATGTTGATGTTGCCCGCAAACTGATAGGGCGGGAAAAGGGCATTCGCTGTGTTACACTGGACGGTGAGGTCGTAACCAATAAGGGCGTGTTGCGGGGTGGAAGTGTGCGTCAGGATGAAGGGGGGCACATTGGTCAGCGCTCGCAGCTTGATGAGCTCGGCGAGGAAATTCGCGCATTTGAGCGGCAGCGGGAGAGGTTGCTGCAGGAGGTCGATCAGAGAAACGACGAGTTGAATCACATTGACATCAAGCATCTTCTCGAAGAGGCGAAAGACATCGAGCAGGAGATGACGACGGTTGAAATCCGCATTGCCCAGCTCGAGTTCGAGAAGAAGAGGGCGGCTGAGACGATCGAACGAAATGAGGCTGAAGCTCAACGGCTTCAGCTAGAAATTGAAGCTCTCGAGCAGGAGCTGAATACGCTCGTGCCCTCCATCGAGCGCCTCGAGCAGCGCAAGGCCGAGGCGGAACGACAGTCCGGCATCGCTGCCAGCGAGCTTGAGACGATGGAGACATTGTGGAACGAGTATTCACGCATCGCGAACGAAGCAAATGTGCACGTTCTCTCGCTGAAGGGAGAAGAGCGGAGCATCCAGCAAGACATCGAGCACGCCGGATCCACAATCAGGACGCTGGCGACAACGTTTGAACAGCGGTCGGCGGAGATCCACGCCGCACGTGATGAGATTGGGCAGCTCGGTCAGGAAATGAAGGAAACCGAAGCGGCGCTCGCTGCAGCACGCGCCGAGCTTGGAATTCTCGCGGACAAGAAGAAGGCGGTGGAGAAAGAGATGGGAGAGAGACGAGGGCAAGTGCACGAGATAGAGATGAAGCTCAAGGACGAACGGCTCAAGCACGAAGGATCCTTGAAAGCTGCGCACGATCTGGAGATCAAGATTCAGGAACTGGCGATGAAGGCGGAAAACCTCAAGGCGCGCGCGAAGGAGGAATTTGAGCTTGACCTCCAGCTTCAGCAGTATGAAGATGGCGAGACCTTCGACTTCCACGCCGCTCGTGAAGAAATCCGCACTTTGAAGGAAAAAATCCGAGCTCTCGGAGCGGTGAACTTTGCGGCATTCGATGAATACAAGAGCGAGAAAGAGCGGCTCGATTTTGTGAATGCACAGCGCAAGGACCTGGTTGAGTCCGAGCAGACGCTGCTGACGACGATCGAGGAAATCAACACCACCGCTCAGCGGCAATTCATGGAAACGTTTGGGAAAATCCGAGAAAACTTCATTACAACCTTCAAGGGATTGTTTGATGAAGGTGATGAATGCGATCTCAGGCTCGAGGAGGGTGTTGATCCGCTTGAAGCTCGAATCGAGATCACCGCCAAGCCGCGCGGCAAGCGACCGACATCGATCGATTTGCTTTCCGGGGGCGAAAAGACGCTCACAGCCATCGCACTCTTGTTCGCAATCTACCTGGTGAAACCAAGCCCCTTCTGTATACTGGACGAGGTTGACGCGCCGCTGGACGATACGAACATCGATCGCTTCACACGCATCTTGGGGAAGTTCTCGGACAATACCCAGTTCATAGTCGTAACGCACAACAAACGCACGATGGAATCCGCCAACGCTCTCTACGGCGTGACGATGGAGGAGGAAGGCGTTTCGAAGCTGGTGTCTGTGCGGTTCAATGAGCCGGTTACGAGCGCTTGACGGAAAGGAGCTTAGCCAGCAGCGATGGTGCGAGTGTTTTGTGATTTCGACGGAACTGCCGCTTCTGAGGACGTCGGCAGTCAGCTCTTCCGCACGTTTGTCGGCGAAAAAGCCGTTGAGATCGTGCAGCGATACCTAAGTGACCTCATCGATGCGCGGCAATGCTTGCAGGAGGAGTGCGCAGCGGTCGAGAGCTTGACTCCGGCGGAGTTGGAGCAATTCATTGCACAGTTTTCACTTGATCCGTCTTTCACGGAGTTTGTTGAGTTCTGTGAATCCAGGCAGATCCCTCTCGTTATTCTGAGTGACGGTCTGGATTTCTACGTTGAGCGGATCCTTCGCCGGCACGGGCTGGATCGGCTCCTGTTCTTTGCCAACCATGTAGACTTTGTCCAGGATGGCTCCACGACGAAGCTAGTTCCGTCGTTTCCCTACACAGATTCGGAATGCGACCAGTGTGCCAACTGCAAGCGTAATCATCTCCTGACGCTCTCGGCAGATGACGACATCCTCGTCTATGTCGGTGACGGGATCTCGGATCGATGTCCG
>JBBTCR010000501.1:2822-3529 GCA_038043105.1 Bacteroidota bacterium | reverse complement strand
AAGGCACCTTTGTCAACGGAAGCAAGATCAAGGTCAAGTTCAGCAAGAAAACCGAAGAGCTGAACTTCGTGGACTCGTCCAAGGATAAAGGTGGCGATGAGTTGAAGGAACACGATGAAGAAGTGGCGGACGCAACGTAGCCTTGAGCTCGCTGTGTTCTGATGTGTCAATCCCCCGGATCCTTTCGGGGGATTTTTTTTCTCACCAACGTTCTTACCGCAATTGGGCGTGACTCAAGGTAAACCCCGCTACATTCTCTTCTACAAGCCGTACGGCGTTCTCTCTCAGTTCACTGATCGAGCAGGCAGAACAACGCTTAGCGATTTCGGACCTTTTCCGCGGGACGTCTATCCAGTGGGAAGACTTGACGCGGAGAGCGAAGGACTCCTGCTCCTCACGAACGACAATACGGCGAAGCACCACTTGCTTGAACCGCGCTTCGAGCACCCGCGCACGTACCTCGTGCAAGTCGAGCGAATTCCATCGAGTGAATCGCTGGAGAGACTCCGAACTGGCGTGATGATCGAGGGAAAGCGGACTAAGCCTGCGAAGGTTGCCATGCTCGAATCAGATCCGCCGCTATCACCGCGGCCGGTGCCTATCCGTTACAGAAAAAGTGTACCGACCGCCTGGCTAGAGATGACATTGAGGGAGGGAAGAAACCGACAGGTTCGCAAGATGACGGCGTCGGTTGGTCACCCGCCATT
>JBBTCR010000501.1:0-2722 GCA_038043105.1 Bacteroidota bacterium | reverse complement strand
GCGCCTCGTGAGGATAGCGATCGGGCCATTGACGATCGAAGGACTCGAGCCTGGAAATTCTCGTGAGCTCCGACCAGTCGAAGTGAAAACTCTTCTCGAATTGATACGAGAGCCTAGGAGACTCGCGAAGTCTTAAAGACTTCGAAAATCTTCAGAAAAAACGTTGCGCCTCGTGAGGATAGCGATCGGGCCATTGACGATCGAAGGACTCGAGCCTGGATATACTCGTGAACTCCGACCAGCCGAAGCAAAGGCTCTTCTCGAATCAATACGAGAACCCAAGAGACTACCGAAGTCTTAGAGACTTCGGTAGCCTTTCACAGTGATTTCAGCTTCTCCCACAAGTAGCCCATAAGCAATGACGCATCGCGGTAGGATTCGTGGCAATAAAAACCCCGACGCGCACCGTAAGCGTCGGGGCCAGGGAGGTTGTTACGAAACCCGCCAAAGGGAGGACAACAGGCGGGTCCACTTTTTCAAACAGAGAACACTTCAACTTGGTTCCTGACACCCCCAACAAAAGTTGGCAACTCGAATTTGATTGATATCAACAAGTTACGGCCTTCATGCCCGACTCGCTGGATGAATCAACACTTGTTCTCGCATGTCGCTATGTAGATGAGTGAAGAAACAGCAGAGGCACGCTCGAAGCTTTTTCTGTGACCCTTTGCCAATTACTGGGTTGCCCTCTTACTGAACGACAGCACCTTCTCCGTCAATGCGCACAACTATTGATGGGCCTTGAATAGTCGACGGATCGAAGGCCTTGCCCTGCTCTTTCGCCTCGTGTTTGGCCTGCTCGATTAGCTCCTCTTTCGAATATTTTTTCACAGACACTACTCCTTCGGCGAGCGCGGTCTTCCCTTTTGCACTCACAGGGAACACGATGACACCATCCTTGACCTTGAACTGGATCGATTCACCCTTCTTGTCGCTGGCGATTTTGATCCAACACCCAGCTTTCTTGCACACGTCCATAATCTTGCCTTCGACAAGAACCTGCTTACCGCTGTATTTCCCGGGATCGGCGAGGATATCCGAGACCTTTGTCTTCTCCTTGAGGGTAATCTCTTTACCGTACTTTTTCGTCTGGCCAGCAAACGCTGTGCAAACGGCAAGAACCAAGAATACATACATCGAGCGATGAACAAACATCATACGATTCTCCTTGTTCAATGTTGAAATAAGAGAAGATATTTGTGATTTGAATGAAACGGTGCGAGGAAAGAAGAAATCTGCGTGAAATCCCTCACGAAGAGCCCCAGAGTCGAACTTGTGTGGGCTCACTCAAGTCCACTCGTTCAGCCTCCAAGGGATGCTCCCGCGCCGAAAAGGTACTGAGATTTGTCAAAGAGGTCAAGCTGATGATGAAAACGTGCACTCAATGAAGCTCACCTCGAATCGAGAGCCTCTCTCAGCACCTTAAGGATCTCCTCCGGTCTATAGGGCTTCTCGATGAAACCACGCACTCCCGAGTCGAGTATTTCTGCCTTCACAACTCGATCAAGATATCCACTGGCAATCAATACGGTGACATCAGGTTCGACTGCCTTCATCTTTTTGAACACCTCCCATCCATTGATCTTCGGCAGCCCCATGTCAGAGAGCACGAGGGCAATTTCGCTCTTGTGCTGGAGATACAACTGTAATCCGGTTTGCCCGTCTCCAGCCGAGAGAACGCGGTAGCTTTTCTGCTCAAGGATGAGCACCAGCAACTCCCGAAGCACGTCTTCGTCTTCGATGACGAGAATCGTTTCGGTGCCACCGGGAACATCCGCCACTTCCCCTCCTTGCACGCCGGATTGGTCCACCATTCCTGCCGGGATCGGGAGGAAGATCTTGAATGTCGAACCCCGTCCAAGCTCACTTTCAACGTCGATGAAGCCTTGATGAGCTTGAACGACACCGAAGACAACTGCGAGGCCAAGCCCTGTTCCCTTTCCTTTTTCTTTGGTCGTAAAGAACGGATCGAAGATACGCCTCTTCGTCGCCTCGTCCATCCCGGTGCCCGTGTCGGCCACGCTGATCATCAGGTAGTGTCTTCCGGCGGCGGCCGGGAAGCGAGAGACAATTTCATCGCCTAAGACCAGGTTTGTCGCGATCGTCAAGGATCCGTGATCATTCATCGCATCCCGTGCATTTACGCACAAGTTGAGGAGAGCCTGGTGTAGCTGCGAGTGGTCCATCGAAATGACGGGAAGGGACTTCTCGAGCTGCAGGGAGAGGCGAATCGTCTTGGGAAAGGTCTCACCTAACATCCGTGCCAACTCACCAATGACGGAATTTACGTTGAGAGGCTCCAGGTTGAACTCAGTCTTCCGTGCGAATGTGAGGATCTGCCGGACGAGTCCCGCGCCGCGCTCAACGGCCGTCGTGATCGCCTCGATACCGGTAGAAATTTTCTTGGAATCACCGCCGGCGCGTTCGAGCGTGGACGCGTACCCCAGGATGATCGCGAGAATGTTGTTGAAGTCGTGAGCGATACCGGCGGCGAGCGTGCCGATACTCTCCATCTTCTGAGCCTGCACGAGTTGGTGCTCGAGCTTCTTTCGTTCCGTAATATCTTCTTTCACCGCTAGATAATGGGTGATTTCGCCTTTCGAATTTCTGATCGGCGAGATCGACACGGACTCCCAGAAGAGTTCACCATTCTTCTTCTTGTTGTGGAATTCACCGCGCCATTCGCTGCCTGCGGAAATGGTTTCCCACAGTTTTCGATACT
>JBBTCR010000500.1:0-4877 GCA_038043105.1 Bacteroidota bacterium | reverse complement strand
CTGCATCACGATGGAGCGCAGACTGTTCCCGTGGGCAGAAACAACGATGTGTTTTCCCGCTTTGACTTCCGGCAGGATCTTTGACTCGAAGTACGGAAGCGTTCGTGCGGCAGTGTCCTTCAGGCTCTCGCTGATGCCGAGAGGATTCAATTCCGTCACCTCATTCGGCGGTGCGATATCATAGCTTCGGCGCCAGAGCTTCACCTGCTCATCACCGTACTTCTGCGCAGTCTCAGCTTTGTTCAATCCCTGCAGCTCTCCATAGTGCCGGTCGTTCAACGCCTTATCGTATTCAATCGGTATCTTCTCCTGGCCGATGATCTTCAACACGATGTTCAACGTATCGATCGCGCGCCTCAAGACTGATGTGAACGCCTTGTCGAATTTATATGGCCTCAGTTTCTCACCCGCCTCCCGCGCCTCTTGCTCCCCCTTTGGTGAAAGCGGGACGTCAGTCCATCCGGTAAACCGGTTCTCCAGATTCCATTGTGATTCGCCGTGACGAAGTAAGATAAGGTTTGGCATGGACGATGGTAATTGTTGACTGGTTAATTAGTGATTGGTTAATTAGTGATTCGTTAATTGGTGATTGAGGTCGGTACGCCCATCTCGCATCACTTCACGTTAAAGTACCGGGCCTCGGGATGATGAACAATGATCGCCGACGTTGATTGCTCCGGTTCCATCTGGTACTCCTCCGTCAGCGTGACCTCAATCCGATCCGGCCTCAGTAACTCGAAGAGCTTCGTCTGATCTTCCAGATTGGGACACGCCGGATACCCGAAGCTATACCTCGATCCCTGATACCCCTGGCTGAACAACTTCTTGATGTCCGCCGAATCTTTCCCTGCAATCCCAAGCTCCTCTCGAATCCGCTTGTGCCAGAGTTCCGCAAGCGCTTCGGCGCTCTCAACGCTCAAGCCATGAAAATATAAGTAATCTTTGTAATTGTTTGCAGCATAAAGTCGCTGGGAGTACTCCGATGCTCTGCGACCGATTGTCACGACATGGCAAGCTAACACATCGACTTTCTCAGAATCGAGACAGGCAAAGAAATCTGTGATGCAGAGAGAGCGGTCGCCAGACTGCCGCGGGAAGGTGAACCTTAGCCACTCCTTGAGTGATTGCGGATTGAGGATTGCGCCCGCCTGACCGCCCAGCCCGACAGAATCGGCCCGCCCGCCAAAGCAGTTCGGGCGGGTCTGGCGGGCATAGGCGGGCAGGGATTGCGGACTGAGTGTGTCGGCTGCTTTCGGAGGATAAAATACAATGAGGTCATTACCTTCGGACTGGCACGGGAAATACCCGTAGACGACCTTCGGCTCGAGGAGCTTTTCCCGCCTGACCTTCTCTTTCAGTTTTCGGAAATCGGGATAGACTTGCTCCTCCAGGATTCTCCTGTACTCGTCATCGGTCATTGTGCCCCGAACGACTCGCCACTGGCCTCGAATTAACGCTGTCTCATTGACGTAGCGGAACACTTCATCGAGTGCAATGTCAGCAACAACCTTCGAGCCCCAGAATGGAGGCACGGGGATCGGGACGTCCGTCCGGACTTTGGACCGAGACGGGCGGACACCTGCTTCGGTCGTGAAAACACTGGTTTGCTCCTCCTCCATCGCGAGCGCGATTTTAGCTTCTGCGCCCGTCAGAATCACCTCTCGACTGCCCTTCCTCATTCCCTCTGCTTTCACCGTGGACGCCGTTCCGCTTTTGATCAGCCCCATAAAGCGGAGGCCATCAAATGCATCGTTGGCATAGTGCACGCTTCCCTTATAGAGCGGCCGCAGCTCGGCTTCGACATACTTCCGGGTAAGGGCCGCTCCGCCGAGGATGACTGGAATCGTGATGTCCCGCTCGTTCATAACCGCGAGGTTCTCCTTCATCACCATTGTCGACTTCACAAGCAAGCCGCTCATTCCGATCGCATCAGCGTGATACTCCTCTGCCGCGTGCAGCATCGTTTCGATGGGACATTTGATGCCCAGATTGATCACTTTGTAACCGTTGTTCGTTAGAATGATGTCGACGAGGTTCTTTCCAATATCGTGCACGTCACCCTTGACGGTCGCAAGAACGAGCGTCCCCTTCTGCGTTCCTTCCTTCTTCTCCATGAATTGCTCGAGGTAGGCAACGGCTGCCTTCATCACTTCTGCGGACTGAAGTACAAACGGCAGCTGCATCTGGCCTGACCCGAACAGTTCGCCCACAACCTTCATCCCATCCATTAAAATAGTGTTGATGATCTCCAATGCGCTGTATCGTTTCAGTGCCTCGTCGAGGTCTGCTTGCAGACCAACCCTGTTCCCATCGATGATGCGATTCTTGAGGCGCTCTTCAACGGTCTTGCCCTCAACGGTTGCTTTCTTTCCTGCCTCGGACTTTCTGCCCGCATAGAACGCCATGAGCTCCGACAAAGGATCATGCACACACCTCTGGTTCTCCCCTTCCCCTTCAAATTTCCTTTCATCAAAGACCAACTGCCGACAAAGCTCACGACCGCGTTCGTCGATCTTGAAGAGCGGCATGATCTTCGAGGCATGCACAATCGCCATATCGAGGCCCGCCTCGACGGCGTAGTGAAGGAATACGCTGTTCAACGGATGCCGGATCTGAGGGGAGAGACCAAAAGATACGTTGCTCACACCAAGACTCGTGTGGACACCATGGAGCTCCTTCTTAATCAAGCGAATCGCCTCGATGGTCTCAATCGCTGCTGTGCGGAACTCGACGTCGCCGGAGCCAAGAGTGAAGGTCAGCGTGTCGAAGACCAGATCGCGCGGTTTCATTCCGTGCTTGTTCACGACCAGATCGTAGATGCGTCTTGCGACGGCAAGCTTGGCCTCTCTCGTTTTGGCCATTCCTTTCTCGTCAATCGTCAACGCGATGACAGCTGCACCGTACTTCCTGCACAGTGAAACAACGCGACCCAGGCGCTCTTCACCGTCCTCCAGGTTAATGGAATTGACGACTGCTTTGCCGCCGATTCGCTGCAGCGCCTCTTCTATCACAGGCGACTCGGTAGAATCGATCACGAGGGGAATGGAAATCTGCGTGTTGAAGCGGGGGATGAGCTCGCACATATCGGCCGATTCATCTCGACCTGCGTAGGCAACGCAAACATCCAGCATGTGCGCCTGCTCGTTCACCTGCTCGCGACCCATCGCGACCATACCTTCCCAATCATCTTTGATGAGCAGCTCTTTGAACAGCTTGCTGCCGTTTGCGTTCGTGCGCTCGCCGATCAAAATCGGTGGAGGGTCGATGTGGAACGGGACGGATTGATAGAGGCTTGATGCTCCAGGCACGAAAGCGAACTTTCGATCACGTGGCGAGAGGTTTCCGACCGCATCAACGAGTTGCCGAATATGTTCCTTCGTTGTCCCGCAGCATCCGCCGACGATCTGAACGCCCAGGTCTCGAACGAAATGCGAGAGATAGGTAACGAATTCCTCAGGTGACAAATGGTAGTGAGCCCTGCCGCCAACGTTCTCAGGCAAGCCGGCGTTCGGCATCACGAAGATTGGCTTTGGGCTGCTGGCGGAGAGAACGCGAACGTGGTCCGACATTTCCTTGGGACCGGTCGCGCAATTCATGCCGATGACGTCCACATCATAGGGTTCAATCGAGGTCAGAGCCGCGGAGATCTCAGTCCCAAGCAGCATTGTACCCGCCGTTTCAATCGTGACTGAGACGATAATCGGGACACGCTTCCTTGCATCGTGGAAGTAGTCAAAGATTCCGCAAAGAGCCGCTTTGGCTTGGAGAACGTCCTGACATGTCTCAACGGATAGCAGGTCCACCCCACCCTCCAGTAAGCCCTTCGCCTGGATATAGTAGGATTTCGCCATGTCTTTGAACGAAATATGCCCAAGCGAGGGGAGCTTTGTCGTGGGACCCATAGAGCCAGCGACAAACCGTTGATGGCCCGCCGAGGTGTAATCAAGCGCCATCCTTTTGGCAATCTGTGCCGCTTTGAGATTCAAGTCATACGATAGCTTCTCAAGGCCGTATTCCGCGAGGACGATCGAGGTACCTCCAAAAGAATTCGTCTCAATGACGTCGCATCCAGCCTCAAGGTAGTCGCGGTGCACGTTTTCAACGGCAGATGGTTTAGAAACGACGAGGTACTCATTGCAGCCATTCAGGTGCTCGCCCCCGAAGTCGTCGGGCGAAAGATTCTGGCTCTGGAGATGAGTCCCCGTAGCACCGTCGAAGACGAGGATTTTTTGCTTGAGAAGATCGGAGAAGGATGTGTTCATTGAGTTATCGAATCATCGATCCATCTGAGCCGAAGGCTCATGCGCCTATGGCGCAGGGTGATCGGGTCATTGAGAGATTTCGCTAAGGGAGCAGCACGATCTTGCCGAAGTGCTTGCCCTCTTCGACTATCCGATGGGCTTCGCGAACGTCGCTGAGGGGCAGGACTCGATCGATCACCGGCTTCAACTTCCCCCTTTCGATCAACTTCATGATCGTGATGAGATCGCCTTTTTTTCCCATCGATGAGCCGAGGATCTGAAGCTGTTTGTAAAAGACATAGCGAAGGTCCGTCACCGCGTCATAGCCGGACGTCGCCCCGCACGTGACAAGTCGTCCACCTTTCGTCAGGCACTTAATGCTCTCCTCCCACACACTCTTTCCCACATGGTCAAAGACGATTTCAACCCCCTTCTTCTCAGTGAGGCGCCGGACCTCTTCAAGCACGTTCTGCTTCCTATAGTTGATGACGTCGTCCGCTCCCAGTTGTTTCGCTTTCAGGGCCTTCTCTTCCGAGCTTGTCGTGGCGATGACCCGCGCGCCGAGAAGCTTGGAAATCTGAACTGCTGCGGTGCCAACCCCGCTGCTGACACCTATCACCAGAACATCCTCGCCGG
>JBBTCR010000499.1:0-1443 GCA_038043105.1 Bacteroidota bacterium | reverse complement strand
TTTGCCGCTGTACGGCATCCCGCTTTTCGGATTTTATTTGAGCGGGACTGGCGGGCGCCTACGGCGCAGGATTATCGCGTCATTGTGTCATTTAGGGGGAAGGCGCAGTACACCTGATTAGGATGAAGATAGCATTTTTCGACACGATAGCCGGTATTAGTGGTGATATGACTCTGGGAGCTTTCGTCAGCGCGGGAGTGCGTCTCGACGACCTCACCACAGAGTTGAAGAAGCTGGACCTGTCAGGCTACGAATTGACGACCCGACACATCGAGCGATCTGGCATCGTCGCGACGAAGGTTGACGTCATCGTCTCCGAACCGCCGAACTACCGTCGTCACCTTCGCGACATCAACGAGCTCATTGAGAAGAGTGATTTGGGTAAGCGTGTCAAGGATCGGGCAAAGCGGATCTTTTATGAAGTTGCGCTCGCCGAAGCAAAAGTTCATCGTTCGACCGTCGAGAAAGTACATTTCCACGAAGTCGGGGCAGTCGATTCACTGATTGATATCGTCGGAACATCAATCTGCGTTGAGTCATTGGGCATCGAGCAGGTTTATTCCTCGCCTGTCAAGCTTGGCCAAGGTGGTTTTGTGCACACCCAGCACGGCAATATGCCGATCCCCACTCCGGCAACGCTGGAGATTCTTAAGGGTTACCCAACGGTTCTTACGGCAATACCGCATGAGCTCACCACCCCAACCGGCGCGGCGATCGTCAAGGCCCTCTCTGCCGGAACTCTCGCGATGGAGCGAATCACGATCGAATCCATCGGCTACGGGGCTGGGACTATGGAGCTCGACGGGATCCCAAACCTGTTACGAATCCTGGTCGGACAACTGGATCCGACGTACGCTTACGATGAAATCGTTTCTGTCGAAACAAACATCGACGACATGAATCCGGAGATTCATCCTTATGTCATCGAAAAGCTCATCGCAGCCGGGGCGCATGATGCGTACCTCATTCCCATCTTGATGAAGAAGGGGCGCCCGGGCGTTCTTCTTTCGACGCTCGCCGAGCGGTCGAAACTCGATGCTGTCCTCGAAGTCCTGTTTCGGGAAACGACAACGCTTGGCGTACGCGTTCAATCCATTGAGCGGCGGAAGCTCGAGCGCACGCAAAAGCAAGTGACGACGTCATTGGGAACGGTCAGGGTAAAATTTGTTCTTCACGATGGACGCGAGAGATTTGTGCCAGAGTTTGAGGAGTGCAAGCGCATCGCGACAGAAAAGGGAATGCCGTTAGTTGACGTGTACAGGATTCTTGAGAGAGAATTGACGCATTAGATCCGCGAGTCAACGAAACCAAGAGTCGGAAGGGAGTTTTACCGACCTTGATGGTCGGGAGCAAACCAGTCCCGCTTTACGGGATCCCGAACAGCGGGACCCGCTACCCGCCCGACTGAACGACGCGTCGTTCGGGCGGGCGCATTCTGGCGGG
>JBBTCR010000498.1:0-3420 GCA_038043105.1 Bacteroidota bacterium | reverse complement strand
CGCCGGTAGTCTCAGGTGAAACTTTTCACAACTTTCGGATTGTTGGTCTGTATATAAGATACTATAGAGAGACGTGTAATCCACTGAGTTTTCCCATCTATTTTCAAGAATGGAGGTTGATATGGAAGAACAGCGAACGACGGGACGGTCAAAGAGGTCTTCGTGGTTGATTGGCAGTGCGGTCGTGGCAGTTGTGCTGGTAGCGTATTTCGCCTTTTTCTACCCGTGGCCAGCTGCTGAGGAAGTCTCTGGCACGATCGGCGGCGTTCAGAAGGCCGAGAGGTACAAGGGGGAGCAGATGAGCGAGAAAGATATCGCCCTTAAGAACCCCGAGGTCCAGAAATTCCTTCAGAGCGACACGTTTGAGAAGCTTTCGAAGAATGCCGAATTCAAGGCGGCACTGAGCAATGCTGAAGTGCAAGCTGCACTGAGCAATGCTGAGGTTCAGGCCATGCTTTCCAACGCCGATATGGCGGCCGCTCTTGCCAACGCGGATCTACGTGCATCGCTTGCCAATGCTGACCTGCAGGCTATGCTCGCGAATGCCGATCTGCAGGCGGCGCTTGCGTACGCGGAGTTGAGGGCTCTTCTGAATAATGCTGATCTGAGAGCCTCGCTTGCCAGTGCTGAGGTTCGAGCAGCGCTCGCTCAGTCAGAGCTAGCTGCTGCGTTGACAAGCGCTGAAGTCCAGGCCGCGCTCACCAATGCCGAATTGCGGGCTCAACTGAAGAGTGCTGCGCTGCGTGCTGCATTGAAGAACGCAGATTTGCGAGCTGCTCTGAAAGACGCAGCCGTGCAAGCGGCTCTTAGCAACTCCGAAGTGCAGGCCGCGCTCAGCTCCTCTGGAATGCAGGCTGCTATCGCTAATGCCGAGATGAGAGCTCTCTTGAACAACGCTGATTTGCGAGCTGCCCTCTCGTACGCCGACCTCCGAGCAGCCCTTACGAACGCTGAAGTGCAGGCTGCGTTGAGGTATGCAGAAATGCGTGCTCTGCTCTCTAATTCCGAGGTTCGGGCGATGCTAACCAATGCTGATCTTCGAGCATTGCTTTATAATGCCGAGCTGCGGGCAGCGCTTGCACACGGCGAGCTACGAAGCACAGACTAAGTGCCAGATTCATACCCCGAGACGCGAAGGCAAATGAGGAGATGCTGCCGGAATGACGGCAGCATCTCTTTCTTTGTACGTACGATAGTTGTTGCATAGATCCTTTCCACATCGGTTGATCGATCACAAACACCGCAGATAATATGTCGCTCCTGACGGAGCTCAACAACTCTTTTTTGGTCAACCTAAAAACGTCTCGTCCCTAACGGGACTCAAGAGGCGATATGAAATCGGCTTGATCTGACCGCTCCGTAGGAGCGGAATGTTTATGGATCGTCCATACAAAGAGAGATTGAGCCCCAGTCCCAAAGGGATCCCGTACAGCGGGACGGGGCGGTATGTAATCCCTTCAGGGAATCTGAGCCGTCCGGATAAGATGGAATAGACTTCTGCAACAGCTATTACACGCACCTCCCTCTCGTTGTATTGCTCCGGGATTTCTCAGCAGTCTTGCTTTTTGACATAATAAGTGGCATCCTCCGAGGTCACCCCGGCTCCTCTCCCGTTCAAAGACCCACAAGCAGGCAACCATAGTAATGATTTCCAGAAACCGAATTTGTGTCGCTGTCTATGCTCTTCTGCTGTGCATCTCTCCTCGCCTGCACGCACAGTTCTATTCGCTTGAAACAAAAAATCTAAGGCTCCTCTACTACACCAAAGCGCACGACGTTGTTCCTCTCGTAGCGCGTTGCTTTGAAAATGCTTTCCGGTTTCATTCCAGGCTTTTCGAGTACACTCCGTCCGAAAGAGTCACGGTTCTTTTGCAAGACTTCGGAGACTATGCATCAGGAGGGGCAAATACCGTCCCCTTCAATCTCATGCAGATTGGCATCGCACCGTTTAACTACTCGTATGAGACGATGCCTCCGCTGGAGAGAATGAACATGATGATGAACCACGAGCTGGTTCATATCGTGACGATGGATAAGCCCTCTCCCAGCGACAAGTTCTTCCGATCGCTCTTCTTCGGCAAAGTCGCCCCGATAGCGGAATCACCTCCATCGATGCTCTATGCGTACCTGACGAGTCCGCGATGGAACTCTCCCCGATGGTTCATCGAAGGCATAGCGGTGTTCCTGGAAACCTGGATGGGGGGCGGTCTCGGACGCGCGCAGAGCGCGTATGATGAAATGGTGTTCCGAACGATGGTGCGCGATAGCGCGTACTTCTATGACGTGGTCGGACTCGAATCCGAGGGGACGAAAGTTGATTTCCAGGTCGGTGCAAACTCATACCTGTACGGCACTCGCTTTGTGAGCTACCTTGCGCTTCTCTACGGACCGGAGAAGCTGATCGAGTGGTTCAATCAAACTGAGAGGAGCAAGAGCAACTTCTCATCTGAGTTCGAGCGAGTGTACGGAGCCTCGCTTGACACAGAATGGTCCCGATGGATCGATTGGGAGCACGGGTGGCAGAAAGCCAACCTGGATTCAGTCCGGCTGAACCCTGTTACTCGTATTCGGCGCCTCGCGCGCGAAGCTCTCGGTTCTGTCTCGCGCGCCTTTTATGACTCTTCGAGCGGGAAGCTGTATGCAGCGATCAACTATCCCGGCCAAACCGCCCATATCGCTGCTATCGATCTCAAGACCGGTTCAATAGAGAAGGTTCGCGATGTTCGTGGCGCGGCACTCTTTTATGTAGCGTCCCTCGCGTACGATCCCTCGAGTCGCACCCTGTTTTATACTACGGACAATAATCATTGGCGCGACTTGCACGCCCTGGATCTTTCCACAGGCCGCTCGAGAATGCTTCTGAAAGACGTACGAACAGGTGATCTGGCGTTCAATCAGAAAGACAAATCCATCTGGGGCATCCGTCATCTCAACGGGTATTCGGCGATCGTGAGAATTCCCTATCCGTACGACGAGCCGCATTCGATCTACATGTGGGGCTACGGAAGAGACATGTTCGATATTGACGTATCACCCGACGGTTCGAAGCTCACCGGGGCTCTGGCCCTCATTGACGGAACACAGTTGCTGATCCAGATGGATACCGAAAAGCTACTGAAGGATGACCATTCGTACGAGGTCTTGTTTGATTTCGAAGACAACGCTCCAGCGAATTTTGTGTTTTCACAGGACGGGAAATTCCTCTTTGGCAACTCCTATTACAGCGGTGTATCGAACATTGTCCGCTATGATTTTGCGACGAAGGAAATGATCTGGATCAGCAATGCAGAATCAGGGTTCTTCAGGCCGGTGCCGATCTCGAGCGACTCACTGATTGTGTTTCACTACACGGGGAAAGGATTTGTGCCGGTTATGATCGCGAATCAGCAAGCTGAGAAGGTAAGCGCGATCCGATATTTA
>JBBTCR010000497.1:0-4944 GCA_038043105.1 Bacteroidota bacterium | reverse complement strand
TAGTGCTCAATAAGCGCTGCGACAACCCTCGGTAGGGCAAGGCCGGATCCATTGAGTGTATGAACAAATTCCGGCTTCGATCCGTTCGCCGGACGGAAGCGAAGGTTCATACGCCTTGCTTGGAAGGCCTCAAAATTGCTGCACGATGAGACTTCAAGCCATTTCTTCTGCCCGGGCGCCCAAACCTCCAGATCGTATTTCTTTGTCTGAGTAAATCCCATATCCCCGCTGCACATAAGGAGCGTGCGATACGGAAGGGCCAGAAGTTGCAGGAGGTGCTCCGCATCCTGCCGAAGTGATTCGAGCTCATCATACGAAGTGGATGGATAGACGAACTTCACGAGTTCCACCTTGTCGAATTGATGTACTCGATTGAGCCCACGGACGTCCTTCCCGTACGAACCGGCTTCGCGGCGGAAACAGGGTGTATACGCCGCATAGCGGATAGGCAGGTCTTTCTCTGCGAGAAGTTCATCCCGGTGAAAATTTGTTACAGGCACCTCGGCAGTCGGAATCATGTACAAATGGTCACGCTCAACGACATACATGAGATCCTCTTTGTCGGGAACCTGTCCCGTGCCTCGGGCACTCTCTTCATTAACGACAATCGGTGGAGCGATCTCTTTGTAGCCGCGCTGAATCGCCTGCTCGAGGAAGAAATTGACCAGCGCCCGCTCGAGCGTGGCGCCTTTGCCGACGTAGAAGGGAAAGCCGCCGCCTGTGACCTTTGCTCCGCGCGCGAAATCAATGATGCCGAGCTTTTCGGCAAGCTCCCAGTGTGGCTTCAGCTCGAAGTCAACGACGGGAGGTTCGCCCAACCGAAAGATCTCCTTGTTGTCCGCGGGCGTCTTTCCAAACGGGACCGACGGATGGGGGATGTTGGGTATCGTCAGCAGAAGCTCGTTCACTCTCTTTTCGACCTCTCGCAATCCTTGGTCGATGGCCTGGATGCGTTCTTTGACCGCTTCCATTTCCGCGATTGCGCGGGAAGCATCACCCCCATCTTTCTTCAGCTTTCCGATCTGAGCGGAGGCTTCATTCCGCTTGGCCTTCAGCGATTCACCTTCCTGGATGAGCTTTCGCCGCTGTCCGTCGAGGGAAATCAGCTCGTCGAGGTCTACCGTTATGCCTTTTGCTTCAGCGCCGTTCCGGACAAGTTCCACATTTTCTCGTATGAACTTCAGGTCAAGCATGTCTGTATCGGTCCTTTCTCTCTACCGCGCTGTTCTGAATTCAAACTCTACCAAGAGCGGCAGATGGTCAGAGGCGCGTGACGGAAAGACGCGTGCTGAAATGGGCTGCAGCACCACTCGTGATGCCGGCTCACCCTGTCTGAGTACCTTTGAGACGAAGATGTAGTCGATGCGATGTTTCGCGGAATCGGCCGGGTGGGTAAAACCTGCACCTGTTCCAACTCTCTCCCAGGCATCGGTGAACTCCTCTTTCATCATGGCGAGCGTCCGACTTCCGGGTTCGTCGTTGAAGTCCCCGCACACGATGACCGGTCGCGGCGCATACCGTCGAGCTACATTTCGGATTTCGTTGGCGCAGAAAACCCGCTCCGAATCGGCTTCGTGATGGTCCAGGTGAGTGTTCATCACCACTATTTCTTCGCCGCGCGCTTCAAGCAGAAGTTGCAGTAACCCGCGTTGCTCGCCGCCGCGGTTCATCGCATACAACAGATTCCGTTCCTCGAGGATAGGAAACCGGGTGAGAAATCCGTTCCCAAAATCACCCTCCTGGTAGTCGATCGTCTTCCCAAAAGCATAGGTCATACCTGTGAGATCCGAGAGCCTCGTCAAGATGTCGATTCTCTTTGTTCGCTCCACTCCTCGGTCCACTTCCTGGAGCGCCACAACGTCCGCCCTTGCATTGAGGATGAGCTTCGCAATCCGGTCTACATCGACTTTGCCATCCAGACCTTCGGCGTGGTGGATGTTGTAGGTCATCACGCGGATGGTTTTGAGGGGAGCGCCGGGGTGGCTTGATGCACAGCCAACAATGGCAAGTAGCAAACAGAGGGTTGCGATAAGGCACGCGAGCCTCTGGAAGTAACGGCGCCCTGCATCTCCGATCGTCCGAACCACCTTCTGCGAACCCATCTAGTTTCTCGACTCGCAAATTCCTTTAAGCCAAAGGCTTACCCGCCAGACAGCGTAGCGGGTCCCGCTATTCGGGATCCCGTAAAGCGGGACTGGTGAGCCTCTGGCTCAGAATAAGTCTCAGTACCAAAAAAGTTTCATCGCCGCCAGAGAGAGGGATTTCAATGCCGCATTTCTTCAATCGAGCTTTGAGACTCGACCCTAGTTTCTTCCTGCTGGCTGAAGTTCTCGTTTGAGCAACGTGAGCCCTTGTGTTATGTCCATCGGTTTGAGGCCAAGCTCGGTTTCTGCCTTTAACGTGATGAAACCCGTCACAAGCGGACGCTGGGCCGTCTGCTTCAGGTCGGCGGACCTGGCCCTCTGGATCAAGGAGGCGTCAAGCCCGAAAGTCTCCGCTGCGCGAATGGCAAAATCGTATCGGTTGATGCGCTCGCCCCCGCACACGTGGTAAAGGCCCTCGCGATTCAATTCATACGCCTTCACAACCGCGTACGCCAGGTCGTTGACGTGAGTGGGATTGCTGATCTGATCCTCAGCGCAATGAATCACGCTCTGCGCCCGCAGGCTCCTAACGACCCAGAGCGGGAAGTTGTCTTTCACGCCCATACCGCTGCCGTACAATACGATTGTCCGGATAATCGTGTACGGAAGGCCCGAGACACGGAGCGCGTTTTCGCTGGCGAGCTTGGATCGACCGTAATAGCTTAGCGGGTTTGGCTTGTCGTCTTCGCTATACGGTCCGTGCTTTCCGTCGAAGACATAGTCCGTTGAGATGTGAATCACTTTGGCGCCAACTTTCCGAGCAGCCTCGATGAGGTTTTCCACACCCACGACATTAGTCTTCCACGCCTCCTCACGATGGGTTTCGCACCAATCGACATTCGTCGCTGCGGCCGCATTAACGATAACCGTTGGATGGAAGCTCGAGACCAGGCTTTTCACGTCACTCTTGTGAGTGATATCGAGCTGGGTATAGTCAAAGAGCTGATGGTCAAAGACGAAAGCACGGTGACGCGAGGTATTCAGGACTTCATATTCCGTTTGTGAGTTGAGCATCAGCGCAAGCCGTTGCCCCAGCAGGCCATTTGCACCGCAGATGAGAATTCTCTTCATACCACAACCTCGTCGCTGAACAGCTGTGCGCTCATCCGGTGGGCGTCTCGGTGGAGAGCTGTTCTCTAAATGTCTCCAGTCTCTCCACGCCGAAGAAGAGCGACTTGACAGCGGCCGCGCGGTTGGCGAGCGCAGCCGCTTTCAGAAAATCTTTCGTCCTGAGGTATTCGTAGAAGAATGCCGCGCCGAATACATCTCCACAGCCGGTCGTGTCAACAGGTTGGCCCGCGCTGACGCCTGGAATCTCATCTCGAAAAATCTTTTTGTGCTCTTGCCGCACCAGTGTTACGCCCCGTTCTCCTCTGGTAATCAGCAAAGCGCTGACCATGAGCGGCATCAGCTGGTTGATCAGCGTCGGCTCATCGTATCGCTCAGCTGTAAGCCCTGCCGCTTCCTCCTCGCTGAGTTGGACGGAATTGATCATGAAACACCATCGCCGCCAATCGGGGAGCGGTCGTCGAAATCGTGATTGCTCCTTGTCGACACCGAGAGTGAGCGAGTGATAGTCAAAGTGAACAGGGGTGTTCTGTTCGCGGACCTGCATGCGGATATAATCCAGGGTCTCCAACGTGATGTCGAATCCGGATGCCATGTTGATCAGGACACCGTCGACATCGAGAAACGGCTTGATGCGCGAAAACGGAATCGTGTCTGCGATCTGCTTCGAGCAGACCGTACGGTTGCCGGCCGGCGAGTGGAAGTAGTGTACCTGGTTGACGCCTCCCTTAACCTTGAACAGTCCTTTCGTCTCTACGTTTTCATAGCGCTGAAAGCGCTCCACGATCCGGTCGTACTCGTCCTCGGCCACGCCGAACACGGGAACAACCTTGTCGTCCTTCAAGCAAAGGTTCGCGAGCGTGGCAATGGAGTAGGTGATTCCTCCGTCGCTCTCAATGATTTTCTCGCCGCCCGATGCGTCGTCGGAGAGATGAAAGATGTCTCTTGCAAAATGGCCTATGACGACAATTTTCATTTGCGCATGAACTGCCGGAACATTGAATCATTGGCTCATCGGTCCATCGGGTCATCGAAAAACTAATTCAATCGACCGATCACTCGATGACCCGATGAATCAATGGATCAATCCTATTACATTCTTCTTGTTGGCCCCAGATCCATTAATTGCTGCTCATTGAGTCGCCAGAGTCGCTGGCAGGGGAACTTGTTATCGTACAGCGCCTTTCCGATGATGACCGAATCGACGCCGAATCTCTCCAGCCCCTGCAAATCGATCAAATCCTTATACCCCGTGACGCCACCTTGGGCTGTTACCCGCATGCCGCCTTGTGCCGCAAGCGTTTTGAGTGAATCAAGATTTACCCGTTTTGTCACTCCATCCTCCGCAACCTCGGAATAGACAATACGAGAAACACCGAGCTTCTTCATGCGAAGAGCAAAGGCGATGGGGGTGATGTCGTGTTCTCGGGTTCCGCCCTCTGTCCGGATTTTTCCCCCTCTGGCTTCAATCGCGATGGCGACTTTACGGGCTCCGAATTCCTTGATGAGACGCTCTACAAGACCTTGGTCGTGCACCGCCGCCGTGCCGATAACCACCCGATAGACGCCGGCATCAAACAGTGACGAAATGTCGTCATATTCTCGCAGTCCGCCACCGACCTGGATCGGTATGTCAACCACTTGCACGATCTTTTGGATGATATCCCGATTCCGCAGTTTTCCGGTCTTGACGCCATCAACATCAACCACGTGAAGCGTCTTGGCGTTTTCC
>JBBTCR010000496.1:0-1024 GCA_038043105.1 Bacteroidota bacterium | reverse complement strand
TCTCTCACGGGATCTCCGCTAACGACGACGTCCGTGTTGGTCTGAGCAGCAACATTGATTCCGGAGAAGAAATCAAACGCAGCGACCCACCGCGCGAAGACTGAGCCGAACCATTTCTCTTGTCGCACATTGAGACCGATGTTCCCCTTATGCTTTGCTGCATTAATCGGCAGGTCAGTGTCGGTAACTTTTCCGTCCTTGTTGCCGTCATTCCTTAGGTCGTTTCGATCGAGGTTAAAATTGAAATACGAATAGTTCGCAGTCAGATTGACATTGTCATTGACGTACAGGTTGATGCCGAAATCGGCCCCGTACGTATTCACCTTTCCGAAGTTGAGGTACGTCAGGACAAAAGCTGAGCCTGCGGCAGGAGTGCCAGGCACGACTTCCTGCATCGGTCGGCTGCCTCGATGTGTCACAAGAACCCCTGCCGGCGTCGAAATATTTAAGGCTGGACTGATGAAGTTTTCCGAAATATTATAATACGCGTTCGCATCCACGAAAAGCTTCTCAGAGATGACGCCCTTATAGCCAAGCTCGAATGTTTGAATCGTTTCGACCTCCAGCTTCGAGACCTTTGTTCCGTTGCTTAGCGTGAATCCTTCCCCATTGCCCAGCAAGAGACCGCCGAAAATGTTTGCGCTCAGATTCAGGATCGTTGGAGAAGCAATTCCTTTACCGTACGTGACCCGCCACGTTCCACCACCGCCGGAATACAGCAGCGCCGCTCTGGGAATGATGTTCGAACCATACAGATCATGTTTGTCTGCCCGGGCGGCGAGAACCACTTTCAAACCCGACTCCCCTAATGCTTTTTCAACCTGACCGTACAGCCCAAACTGATCCAGAGTAATGGCGCCATCCTGATCGAGCAAATACGATTTCTCACTATTGGCAATGTCCCTCTGCCCTTGTGCACCTATGGTTACCTGAAATCCTTCCCACGAATTGTTGTACTGCACTTCGCCGTTCACGCGTCTTGATTTGTCCACAAAAATGGATCCTCGAGGCAGCGACCGTCCAG
>JBBTCR010000495.1:0-7207 GCA_038043105.1 Bacteroidota bacterium | reverse complement strand
ATCCGAGCTGAGAAATCTGTTGCCAGAACTTCCGATAGACCTCCTCGTAGATCGGATTCAGCTCCATGGAAATGAATTCATCCCGAGCATCAGAGATCAGACTGCGACGGGTCCGATCAGACTCAGTGCCCAATGACAATTCCGACAGTATGAGCGGGATTGACGTATTGCCTTCTCCCGCGCCGATCCCCCTTGCGCTTCGATCGCCCAGAGCCGATCACTCAGCTCTCGGACCTCGTAGTGTAATGAGGTCTCGATTGTGTTCTTGAGCATCAGACTAAGCTTTCGAGACGATCCCGTGTTCGACAACGAGTCCCGGCTTGAGTCGACTTTCCCTCGAATGTATTCAATGAGTGCCTGGCTCCCCAAGTCAGCGAAATGTTCGTAGATCGCAGATGTATTGAGTCTGGCTTTGACCCCTGACCTCACAAAATAGTATTCTCTTTCAATTTCTTGAAAGAAATTCTCAGTCCGCAGCCTTATGTCGTCGAGTCGTTCGTTCATTTCGGCATAGTGGATCTCAGTCCTTCCACTTCATCGTCTCAAGTTCCGCCCCATCGCTTCTCAATATCATTGCACCGTCACGATCCGTTCTCACGACATCAATTCGCATCTCTCGAAATCGTTCAATGACCTCTGGCGAAGGATGACGGAACTTGTTATTACGTCCAACCGAGATGACCGCAATCGCAGGTCGAACCTTATCAAGGAACCCCACACTGGAGCTCGTGCTACTCCCATGGTGCCCAGCTTTGAGGATATTGCTTCTGAGCAGTGCACCGTATCGCTGCAGAACCTTTCCTTCAGCATCCGTCTCAGAATCGCCAGGTAGGAGGAAAGATGTCTTCCCGTAGAGGATCTTCAGAACCAGAGATGTGTTGTTCAGGTTTCGCGAGCTATCTACGTGCGCACGAGGATGAAGGATGAACACTCGAGCCGTCGTATCGAAGCGCAGAGTATCACCAGCCGAAACCCGTCGGATGGCTACCCCCCGCCGCTCCGCTGTTGCAAGCATTTCGAGATACAGCGTCGATGTCGCGGGCACACTCGGCTCGACAATCTGCTTTACATCGAAATGGTCCAGCAGGTATTGCACTCCACCGATGTGATCACTATGCCCATGGGTAACGACTATTGCATCGAGCCTTCGAATTCCTTTGCGTTTGAGGAAAGGAGCCACGACGCGTTCGCCGGCATCATAGGCAAGGCTTCTGGGTCCCCCATCAATGAGGACGCGCTTGTTGTTTGGGAATTCCAACAGGAGGGCATCTCCTTGACCGACATCGATCGCCGTAAACGTCAACGCTGGCTGGCGATCAGTGAGCAGGTCTGCAAACACAAGTACATTGAGAGCGACGAGCAAGGCGATGATGAACTTAACCATACGCCGCCCATTAGCAAGACTGAATACAGCCCCAATGGAAAGGTAGTAGAAAACTGGAATGCTTCCTGAAAGGTCCGAGGTCTCTGCATAAGCGAGAGGGGCCTTCGAAGCGGCCGAGACAAAACCGAGCAGAAAGGATACAAGCGCACCATTGAGAGCGGCGTAGCAATCCGCAATCCATGTCGAGACGTACGAGAACGCCAAGGTCGCAAAACCCAGCAGCACGTTGATTCCGCTGACCGGTACAACAACGAGATTCGCGAGTATCGACACGATTGAGACTCGCCCGAAGTAGTACGCCGTGAACGGAAGGGTCCCGATCTGAGCCGCGAGCGAAACGGCGAACAGCTTCAAAACATAATCGATCGCCTTGATCTCCTCGAAGCGCTCGGGGATCTTGTGGATAAGCAATTCAAGTTTTGGATAGAAGTAGACGATGGAGAACACAGCCGCGAACGACAGCTGAAATCCAACGTCGAAGATGTACATCGGGTCCCACAGGAGCATCACCAGGGCAGCCGCAGCCAAGGAGTTGTAGATGTCTGTCTTGCGCTCAAAGAGCGTCCCAAGAAGAATCGCGGCGGCCATGATCGTTGCCCGAATGACAGATGGGCTCAAGCCCGTGATCACCATGTACATCAGCAATGCAAGAATCGTGACCACTGTTGCCCCGCGCTTTGAGAGCCGAAAGAGCCGGGCAAGGGAGTGGAAAATCAGTGCAACGAAAAGCACATTCGATCCAGAGACAGCCAAAATATGAATCGTCCCTGTATCGATAAACGACTGCTTGATGTCGAGCGAAATGTCCGCCCGGTACCCAAAGACGATCCCCTTCAGAAAGCTTGCCTGCTCTGGCGAATGGAAGCGATCGAGGATTCGGTAGATCTCCTTCTGTGCCGAGCTAATGAACGATACCAAAGAGAATTCGTCAGATGCAGAGATCCGTTTTATCCCGCTTGTGTCGTGCACGACAACTATCCCCTGCACGCCATTCAATACCAGAAACCGGCCATAATCAAATTCGCCCGGATTTCGTGGACCCGGGAGAGCCTCCAAATTGCCGTGAACCTCGACGTTGTCCCCCACTGCCAGGCGTTCGAAATGATCGGTATGGGCGGCTTTCCGCACGACGACAAGGACTCGCCGCTCCACACTGAAGGTCGTATCCTTTCTCGTGACCGCAGATGTTCGCACGAGCAGTTCGGAGCGCGATTTCTTCGAGATAGGCTCCGATTCGACAAATCCAGTAAGGCTGATCGACTCCTCGAGCCCCTCTGGCACGAGGATCTCCGTTCGCAGCTTATGTCGCTGAGAAGCAGCCAAATGGAATCCGGTCAGTACGACTATCACATGAAAGCCTACTGCGACCGCGACGGTGTTCGGTGATCGGAGGAAACCGATAAAGGTCAGAATGGAAAGGACGAGCAGGATTATGTATGAAATCCAGAGTGGAAGTGTAAGGGAGCTGGCGACGAGGATGCCAAGAATGACCAGCAATGCCACTCGGACTGCCGGCCTTCGGCCAAGATCTATTTGCCCCATTGCGGTTAGATCAGTTTAAGAATTGCCGGAGTGATGTGAGTGAGATCTCTGATTCCGCGGAGGAACTCCTTGCGCTTTTTTCCGACAGCAAGACAGGGAACCGGATTCCGTGTGTGGGTTTTGGTCGAGAGATCTTCGACGTTGCCGTGATCACTTGTAAGAATCAGAAGCGACTCCGAAGGGTCGAAATCCTTCAGCAGTCCTCCAAGCAATGCATCGAATCGCTCCAGTATTTCCACGGCGACGGCCTTATCCTGTGCGTGGCCGGCGTGATCGGTCAACCAGTATTCAAACAATGTGAAAGTGTGCTTCTTCGCGATCGTGCACAGATGTTCTCCTGCCGCCTCCGGCGTGACGATCGGGAGTTCCGGATATCCGAGTTCAGGCCAACGCGCCCGCGTGATGTCGGCAGAAAGTGCTTCGTCCTTCCGCAACGAATCAATCCGCAACAACGGCACACCCGAGTATTTGCACGATAGCGTTGTGACGGTCAGACGGCGAGTTCCGGAATCGACATATTCAAAGAACTGTTTGGGGAAGGCATTGGCGAAGCATACCGACCTTCCGTCAGATTTCAGCTGACGAAAAATACTCTTCTCTTCAATAAGCGGTTGAAGCGTTGTTGTTGGGTGAGGTCCAAAGTGTTGCCCAATGAGCTTTGCCGCATTGACTCCCGTGAAGAGGGCCGCTTGGCCAGTGCCGCTTTGGGGGTATCCGGGTACACCGAGTGTTGCATTCACTGGAATCAGTTCAGCCCACTTGGAGGAGATACGCCTCAACCGTGTGTGAGGCAATTCTCCGTCGAGCAATGATCGGAGATGGGGAAGGTTGGCGCGGAAGAAGGGATTGACCTCCGCGTTTGCCTTTCCGATCCCGACACCATCCAAGAAAAGAAAGAGGACGCGCACGAAATCGCGATCGAAACTGGATATGAGGGTTATGAGGGATTCTTGCTCTCTATCAACACCGTCACCGGGCCATCGTTGACGAGGTCCACGTCCATCATCGCACGGAAAACGCCCGAGGCAACCTTCGAGTCACCCAGAGCTGCTCTCAGGCGCCCGATGAATGACTCATAGAGTCGTTCGGCGAGTTCGGGTGGAGCTGCTTCGATGTAACTCGGTCGATTACCTTTTCGAGTGTCACCGTAGAGAGTGAATTGCGACACGACCATCGCTTCCCCGCCAACGTCTTTCACCGAGAGGTTCATCTTCCCTTCTGCATCATCGAAGATGCGGAGCGCGGCACAGCGGTCGGCCAGGTGTTTCGCGTCAGCCTCGGCGTCGGACTGCTTCACCCCAAGAAGGATTAGCATTCCTGTTCCAATCGAGCTATGGAGTGCTCCATCAATTGAAACGGAACAACGGCGCACTCGTTGGATGAGAGCACGCATAGAGTTTCACACACGATCGTAGAAGTGGTTAGTTCACGAAGCCGGGGTTGCGGGTCTTTGACCGACACAAGCCGATGGCGACGCGCGGGACATTCTGAAGGTCGGGCACCACCGAGCAATCGTAGAAGGCTGCCTTCTGCATCATCTCGAGAACGTGCTCGGACTGCCCATAACCGATCTCGAGCACAAGAGCTCCTCCATCCCGCAAGAGATACGGCGCAAGCTCGACGATCCTTCGATGGAATTCGTACCCATCCTTCATATCCGTCAACGCTGCGCGCGGCTCAAATTTCCTCACTTCTTGCTGCAGGTTTTCCCATTCATCCCGGGGAACATACGGAGGATTGGACACCAGGATCTCAAAACGCTGGAGGAGCAGCTGATCAACCGGCTCGAAGACATCCATGTGCTCAAAGGAGATTATGCCCTCAACACGATGGGTTACAGCATTAAGACGAGCAATCTCAAGGGCTTCGCTACTGCTGTCAATCGCTGTAATGTGAGCAGTGCGGACAAATTTTGCAAGCGCCACGGCGATATTGCCGCACCCCGTGCCAATTTCAAGGATCGAAACAGGTTGATCACCAGACATCCTGTTGCAGGTGAGCAATGTCTGTTCGACGAGCGTCTCCGTTTCCGGTCGCGGGATAAGAACCCGTTGATCGACCTTGAATTGTAGGCCCATGAAACTTGCTGACCCAACGATGTACTGCACGGGCTCCCGATTGAGCCTTCGCTCATAGAGCGATCGAAAGGCTCTCATTTCCTCGTTCGTCAGGGGTCTATCGAAACTTGTGTAGAGTTCAATTCGTTGGCAGTGAAGGGCATGTGAAAGCAGAAGCTCGACGTTCAATCTCGCTTCAGGAATACCGTTGCGACGAAGGTGGTCGACGCCGAACTTCATCAGTTCGCGGATTGTCCAGACTCGGGTCTTCTGCTGGAGCATTACTTGCGTAGGCCTCGCTTGCCTCGAGGAACGCTCCGAGATTTCTTTGCGGGGCGCTTTTTCGCGGTAGGTCGTGGTCGTTTGCCCTGGGAACCAGCTTTCGTCTTCTTGGGAGCGGTGGTTTTCTTCTTGTTTACTTTGATCACTCTGCTCAGCTGTTTCATTTTCTCTTCCGAAAATGTCTTCTTCACTTCGCGTTGCAGCTTTTGGGTTCGAGCTAGAATGTCGAGCAGCTGGTCCTCAGTTTCTTGATCTCCTTCTGGGCGTCGCTCCCACGCTTTCGTCAGCGCGTCCATTGTCATGTCGACTTTTCGTCGGATCAGTCCTCCGATTATCTCGGGCGTCAGCTCGATCCTCCTCAATTTCACGCGATCTCCCGAATAGAAACCCAGGCTTTCGAGCTCGGGCTCTTCGCCGGAGTCATCGGTCGGTAGGTCATCGTACGGCTCACCGTTTTCATCGTGGGAGGGCATAAACTCGAATCGCGTGTCGCCTTCGAGGAGAGCGGTAAGATCTGCCAGCGAAGGCGTCTCAAATCCCTGAATCTCTCCCTGCTTCTCGACTTGCTTCCAGATTTTCTTGACGGGAGCGATGACGTCTTTGTCCGAGGCGAGTATGCGCTCAGCTTCATTCAGACATCGTTCGTACACGGGACCTCCATGAACAAGCGTGGATGATTATCACACAAAAATGTAAAACTATTTGAAGGAAAGCGCAAGCCGTGACCTTCGCTTGAGGGTGTCAATAACCGGAACTGTGATCTTTCCGCAAATCGTCGCTTTCCCCTGACTGTGTTCATGTACTCCACGTGACAAAAAAAGGGGTCACTCACGTGGCCCCTTTGAACGTTTTGAGAGCTTAAGGCGTTCTTCAGCGCTTCTTCATCTTATCAGCAAATAGTTGGGCAGACTTCTCAATATCGTATCCAACCTTGGACATGTACGCTCCGCCGAATTTTTCCACCATCGCCTTCAGGGTGTCATATGCGTCAGCGCTGCAGAAGAATATGGGCGTATTGCGATTGACGCCTTCACGGCGCGCCAGCTGCAGGAGCGCTATCCCGGGAAGATGCCCCTTGAGGTGCATATCCTTAAAGTCATTGTCGAGGATGATGAGGCTAAAATGTTCTGATTTGATTTTTTCCCAGGACTCGACGCTCGTAGCAGTTTCTACGATCTCAATTTCGTCTTCTAGAATCGCTGTGCAGACTTCAAGAGCGAATCCGTGGGATTTGCGCTGCCCCTCGTCATCATCGGCAACGAGAACCTTGTACGGCATCGATTCTCTCGTCCTTCCGCTGATCGCTGAATTTCAGTGAAAAACATACAAACTTTTCCCGGTAAAAACAACACTGAGGGCTTGACGCTAGTCACAGAGATTCATTGCCCTCGCGTTCGCGCGTACGCCACCTTTCCCGCCACAACCGTTTGCTCCACGACCGTTGTGAGGATCTCACCCGGGGTGATCGCCATAAGGTCCTTCGAGAGAATGACAAAATCCGCCATTTTCCCTTTTTCGAGCGAGCCGAGCAGATGCTCCTGAAATCCTGCGTGCGCGGCCCACGACGTGAACGCGCGAAGCGCCTCCTCTCTTGTCATCTTCTGCGAAGCATACCATCCTCCTGCAAAAGCTGCGGAGTCGACGATGCCGGCCTTTGAAAGCTGAAAAAACGCGCGCACGTCTTCAGCATTCTCAGGTCTGCCTAGATGATCCTGGCGTGTCACGGCTGCATAAATTCCATAAATAGGATTTGGATGTTCCACCGGGGTGTCCGAGCCGCCTGGGATGGTTACGCCAGTTTCCAATAGGGAACGCCACGCGTAGGCGCCAAGAACTCGGGTCGGTCCCAATCTCGCATCGGCCCAGTACATATCCGACGTGCAGTGCGCGGGCTGCATACTCGGGATCACACCGAGCTGTTTGAACCTCGGGATGTCGTTCA
>JBBTCR010000494.1:0-3367 GCA_038043105.1 Bacteroidota bacterium | reverse complement strand
TGAACAAAACACTCCACATTAGATAACATCAGGGCTGTCCCAAATCCACTACACCTGGAGGTTCTGATGCTTAGGCAACTGTTCCCAAAGGCGTTTGTTCGGTTCGTGTCTTTGCCCCTGCTGGGACCTATAGCGAACGAGTTCGCTGTATGGTTGCTACAGCAGGGCTATGAGCACAGTTCGGCTCGCCAACAACTTCGCACAATCGTACATATAGATGCAAAGTTGCGGCGACGTGGTATTCGGCACATGGGTGACCTCACTTGTGAGAAGCTGCGAGTCTGTTTGCCGGCGAATTCTCAAGATAATCGCATCCTGGCGGGGACTGTGCATACACTTAAGCGCTTCTTGGACAAGCAGGGGCTTCTACCCCCACCAGTATTCGCCGAGCCAAATCACACAGATGCTCTATTGGCAGAATATCGTGCCTACCTGGAAGATGTCCGAGGTATTGGACACTCAACAACCCGATCCCACCTCACAACCATAGCACGATTTCTTGAGCATTTGGTTTACGCGACCAACCACTTGCGGCTTGCAACGTTGGACCCAAACACCATCGAAACATTTGTGTGCACTGCTGGGAAAAAGTATAGCCGGGGATCACTCCAACACGTTATAGCCCATGTTCGAGGTTTTCTACGCTTCCTCAAAATGAAGGGGGTGATTCCTCCGGGGTTAGACACCCAAATCGATACACCACGCATCTATCGGTTTGAACAGCTTCCCCGATCTGTATCATGGGAAAAGGTATGTGCATTTCTCCACTCCATCGACCGTACGACACCGATGGGCTTACGGGACTACACCATGCTTTTTCTGATCGCTACATACGGGCTACGGACATGCGAAATCGTTTCGCTCACACTCGATGACATCCACTGGCGGGATAGGTTCCTTCAGGTGCCACAACGAAAGACAGGCTCAACGCTTCTTCTACCCCTAACGGATGATGCGGGAACAACTCTACTACGATATCTTCGTCGACGCGCTTCCTCACCATACCGCGAGCTGTTTTTACGTGCACGTGCTCCCGCAGGACGGCTAAAGCCCACGGCGGTAACAGATGTGTTTCAGGCATGGTTGACGCGTAGCGGATTGGATATCCCAATGCAAGGACCTCATTGCCTTCGCCATTCCTATGCGGTCCACCTCCTGCGACAAGGGACATCTCTCAAGTCCATAGGAGACCTTCTCGGCCATCGCAATGCCGAGAGCACATGCACATACCTTAGACTCTCCGTTGAAGATCTACGGAATGTCGCTCTTCCAGTGCCGCAGGATGATCTCGAATTCCACATTCAGGAGGTTAAATCATGAACCCAAAACAGGCTTTTACCTCGTCTCTCGGTTCCGTTATCACACGATTCCTTGCACTCAAGCAAGCGTTGGGACGCTACTATGATCGTGAACGACGAATTATGCAGTCCCTCGACAGGTTTCTGGTAAGTCGTATATCTGGCGAAACCGACATCACTCCCGATGCGTTTGCACAATGGTGTAGTTCGCTATATCATCTCAGTCCTACCGTACGCAGAAATCACATGCGAATCGTCCGAAATCTTTGCTTGTACCGACGACGCCACGAACCTACATGCTTTGTCCCGGACAAGAATCTTTTCCCTCAAAACAACCAGTCGCTGCGCCCCCACATCTTTTCGGTTTCAGAGGTTGGGCAGCTCCTCCGTGCAACTCGCACATTACAACCAATCTCCGTGTCTCCGCTATATCCGCAAGTCCTTCGCTTGGCGGTTGTTCTCCTGTTTACAACAGGAATCCGCCGTAGAGAGCTGGTACGTTTGACCATCGGTGACTATGACCATCACGAGCGTACGTTGTTCATCCGGCTTTCCAAGTTCCACAAGTCACGCATCCTGCCTCTTTCGCCGGATGGATCTCGTGAGGTCGAGAATTATTTACAGAAACGTCGTGCTTTAAACCTTCCGAGTTCCCCTGAGAAACCGCTTCTTTGGAATGGTTACGCCGGGGGCCGTGGTTATTCTGGTGGAGGCATTGGAGAGGGGTTGCGGAGGCTCCTCCGGGCAACAGGGATTCATAAACCCGATGGACGAGTACCAAGGACGCATGATTTTCGCCACGCGTTTGCCGTGAATGCTCTCTTGCGGTGGTATCGAGCAGGTGAGGATGTGCAGGCAAAATTACCGTTTCTAGCAGTTTACATGGGGCACGTCTCCATTGTTTCGACTCAGTACTATCTACACTTCATCGAGGATATCACAAAAAATGCCAATGCCCGCTTCGAAAGATACTGTGGCACACTCATAAATCCAAAACCTGAAATGACTGGAGGCAAACAATGAAAACACAACGTCCCAATATCTTGGCATGCACACTGCGAGATTTCTTCTCCGAGCATCTTCCACGAATCCGAGGAATGAGTCCGCATACAATCTACAGCTATCGAGATAGCTTGGTTCTACTGCTGCGTTTTGTAGCGTCTCACTCTGGCCGTGAACTCGTCGTGCTGGATTTGGAGGATATCGGCCCTGACGAAGTCATTGCTTTTCTTAATCACTTGGAGCTTGAGCGCCACAATATAGCTTCAACACGCAACGTGCGCCTAGCGGCAATTCATGCATTCTTCCGCCATGTCGCCGCTCAACATCCAGATAAGCTGGAACACTCCCAGATGATATTGGCAATACCCTTCAAGCGGGCTCGATCCCGTGTTGTAGAATACCTGGAGTTCAACGAAATCGAAGCCGTGCTTTCTGCAATCGACCGCACTACTTGTGACGGTCGGAGGGATTACGCCTTGATCGCCACGATGTTTAATACAGGGGCACGCGTTCAGGAAATCATTGCCATCCGTGCCTGCGACCTCCAGCTCACAAAACCCTTTCAGGTGCGTTTATTTGGGAAAGGCCGAAAAGAACGAGTTTGTCCATTCTGGGCACAAACAGCAGAAGTTCTGTGCGCTTTCTGCGATGAGCAGAAGCTGGATCTTCGCTCAGCCTCGCCTGTCTTTCTCAACCACAATGGACAGTCGATCACCCGTTTCGGTGTTCGCTACATCCTGGCGAAGTATTTCAAGCTCGCCAAAGTGCATGCTCCCACACTGGCCAACAAGCGCCTTCACCCGCACAGCATGCGCCACAGCACCGCAATCTATCTCCTCAAGGCGGGGGTCGACATCACAACTATCAGTCATTTCCTCGGACATGCTAACATCAACACAACCAATAAGTATGCTGTAATCGATATGGAAATGAAACGTGAAGCTCTTGCCCGTGCTAAGCCGATCGATGGTCACGCGCACATACCGCCTTCGTGGCGGAGCAATGCCACAACCCTTAGCTGGCTGGAAGGATTGTGAGCCTTTTAATAATGTGGAGTGTTTTGTTCG
>JBBTCR010000493.1:4576-5706 GCA_038043105.1 Bacteroidota bacterium | reverse complement strand
AGTTGTCACATTCGGATTTGACACGGCCGTTTCATTTGCAACGGAATGCCTTGACAGGCTCCACACCACCGCTGAAGCGCATCAGCGCGTGATCGTTGTGGAAGTCATGGGCCGCTACGCCGGCTGGATAGCGCTGAACAGCGGCATCTCGGGCACTGCTGATGTCATTTTGATTCCGGAGATTCCGTACAGCATCGAGAAGATCGCCGCAAAGATTCGAGAGCGTGATCGGTACGGCGCGCGCTTCACGCTCGTCGTTGTGGCCGAGGGAGCGAAACTGGTCGGTGGGGCGACCGCGGTAATTTCACAAGAAATCGGGCGCGCCGACCGTCTCGGGGGAGCAGGTGAACGGGTCGCCAAAGAAATACAGGATGCGACAGGAAAAGAGACTCGCTGTGTCGTCCTTGGACACTTGCTGCGCGGCGGCAGTCCAACGAGCTTTGATCGTCTCCTCTCCCTCCGATTTGGAGCGGCTGCAGTTCGAGCACTGGAGGCGGGAAAATCCGGAGTTATGGTCGCGCTCGATCCACCGACGGTTCGATATGTGCCGTTGGAAGAGGCGACGCGTCGTATGAAAGCCGTTCCGCTGGACTGTGATTCGATGTTAACGGCTCGGGATCTGGGGGTCAGCTTCGGCGACTGACGTAAAGCGAGTAGATTAAGATTTCCGAAATCTCGGCCTGCCGATCGAGTATATTGACCGGAGTTTCCGGGAATCTGATCAGATTCCCAGCGAGAGAAGATACAAAACCTATAGAAGGAACGCAGAATGTCGATTATCCGTCGCTTGATCGCCACGAGCATTGCACTGTTCGTATCGACAGGAATTTCTCCCGCCCAGAAAATCGAGACTCTTTTCTACACCGTGGACAACGAGCAATGTTTCAAGAGCTTCGAGGCAAACATCCGCTCGATCGACATCGTCGGCCCGCAGTGCTATAAGATGGATGAGTACGGGACGATGTGGGGAGCGGTGGATAAGCGAATCCTTGAGCTCGCGAAGAAACAGAATGTGAAGGTCATGCCGCTGGTCGTCAACGCCGGGTTTGACCAGTCGTCGTTTCACAAGCTCTTGCACGATCCTGTTGCCCAGGACCGCGCGATCCGCTCGATGCTCGATGCGTGTAAGG
>JBBTCR010000493.1:0-4566 GCA_038043105.1 Bacteroidota bacterium | reverse complement strand
TAAGGCAAATGCGTTCTACGGAATTCAATTTGACTTCGAGAACATCCACATCACAGACAAAGACGCGTTTACAGACTTTTATCGAAAAGCCGCTCAGGTTTTGCATGCGAACGGATTTGCCATCAGCATTGCTGTGGTACCACGCACCAGCGATCGTGTCGGGCCAACGGACTATCACAAGTGGATTTTCGAGTACTGGAGAGGGGCTTACGACTACAAGGCACTCGGGGAGATTGGAGACTTTATTTCCCTGATGACGTACGATCAACACACCCATCGAACGACCCCCGGGCCCGTCGCCGGCATGCCGTGGATGGAAGCCGTCGTCAATTTTGTGTTGAAGGATGTGCCACCTTCAAAGATCTCATTGGGTCTCCCCTTCTACTCCTATCGATGGTACCCGTCGTATCAAAATAACCAGGCGCACGTGTGGGGCCGCAGTCTCGATTATCTTGAGGCGAAGGGCCTCGCTGATCGGTTCCAAGCGCCGTTCCGGTGGGACGATCGCGAGAAGGTGTATTACACGCTTTACAATAATGAAGATCTGAACGAGTATATCTATCTGGAGGATGCACGGTCGTTCCAGGCGAAACTCGACCTCGTGAAGAAGCACAGTTTCAGAGGCATTTCTGTTTGGAGGCTCGGTCACGAAGATCCCGGTGTCTGGAAAACGCTCAATGAGGCGAGACGATGAGCACACCAAAGAACACCATGAAGCAGGTTGGCAGGTTTGTCATTTACATCGGACTAATCCTCATCGCTTTGTCCATGTTGATCCCCTTCCTGTGGATGCTCAGCACCTCGCTCATGGACGAGCTTGAGGTCTATCAATTCCCGCCGCGATTCATTCCTTCGGCGGTGCGGTGGTCGAATTTCATCGAGGCGATGTCGCTGCAGCCGTTCGGTCGATTCTTTCTCAACACGATGATCGTTGCAGCAGCGTCCGTAATCGGCCAACTGACGTTCTGCTCAATGGCGGCATATGCCTTTGCGAGACTTCAGTTTCGATGGAGGGACAAGATCTTTGCGGTGTACCTTGCCACGATGATGATCCCCGCGATTGTGACCATTATCCCGGCGTTTCTCATTATCAATGCCTTTGGCTGGGTGAACACCTATTGGGCGCTGTTCACGCCAACGCTCTCGAGTGTGTGGGGGATCTTTCTCCTGCGTCAGTTCTTTCTCACCATACCAAAGGATCTCGAAGACGCTGCGCGCGTCGACGGCGCAACGGAATTCACGATCTTCTGGAAGGTCATTCTCCCACTCTCAAAACCCGCACTTGCAACGCTCGCGATCTTCGCGTTCATGGCGAGTTGGAAAGACTTCCTCTGGCCCCTGATTGTCACGAACCGTACCGACATGCGCACAGTGGAGGTCGGCATTGCGAACTTCAGCAATTTGTACACCACCGACTGGCCTCATCAGATGGCAGCGGCCGTTGTCGTCATGCTGCCCATCGTCATAGTCTTTCTCCTCGCGCAAAAGTACTTCGTGAAAGGCATAACGATGACGGGACTCAAGGGATAAATCAAAATGAAAAATAAAAAAGTAAAATTGAAAATTGGGACTTGAGAATTTAGGAATGTAGATTGCGCGCTTTTCGCGTCCCGCCGTTTTCGGGCGGGATAGGTTATAGGTTGACGGTTGTATGTTGAAGGTTGTACGTCACGCGTTTTGTGCGTCCCATCGATATTTGGCAAGAGAGGACGTAAGTTGTAGATTGAAGAGTGTAGGTCATGCGCTTACGATTTCAATTTTGCTTTTTGATGTTTTCAGCCAGGGGCTGACCCGCCAAACCGCACGGCGGGCTGGTCCGCCTTTGGCGGAGATTTATGAATCCCTATGGAGCAAGATTTGGGTTTTGAGCAATGAAAAAACTTGATGTGTTACGCTACCTCTCTCGGAGCGACAAATGGTATCTCGGCGGTGCGAACCGGTTACTTTGGGCTCCGACATTTCCCGTCTTTCTCGACTTCCCGGGCTTCTGGGACGAAGCGCACTACTACAACTATGAGCTCAAACCGCTCTTTACGTGGACCCTGCTAGATGAGGATGGGAATGAGATCCCGCTTCGCTTCAAGAGCCGATCGTGGAACCCCGCGTATTTGACGCAAGAATACGAACCTCAAATTCGCAATCCGCAATCCGCATTTCGCATTTCGGAGTCAACGGCTGTTTTGCCGAACGATGTCGCAACATCTCTCGTCAGAATCAGGAACGAATCGAAGCGCCGAGTGAAGCTGCACTTCGTTGCCTGGACAGCGCAGGAGCATCTTCCCTCCAAGCAGTCGGTGTGGCTCAGTGACGTTGCTTACCACATTGGTGTGGTGTCGTTTAAGAAGTTTCTGCGCCCATCGGTCGATCCGCACCTCGAGCTGGCGTGCGCGTTTGCCCTCAACAGAAAAGTCCGCTCACACTGCATCAATCTCAGCGAGCGCACGGCGCTTCAGCCTCACTGGTCGTTCACCCCTTGGTATGAAAAGTTCTCGGGCGGCGCACTTCCGAATGAAACAAAGCTTACTGGAGTAACGAACGAAGGTCTCGTGTACTTGGCTCTCCATGTTGAGATGATGCTGAAGCCTCTCGCCGAAGACTCCGTGGCCATAGCGTTTGCTCCCGCGCCGACACTCGAAGAGGCGAAAGCTAAGCTCCACCCCGTCATCAAGCGGGCAAACCCGATAGAGCTGAGCACTGTCGGATGGGAAGATCATTTTGCTTCCGTTCCCAGCTTCTCGTGCTCGGATGAGTTCCTGACGCGCTACTATTGGTACCGCTGGTATGGTTTGCGGCTCAACACCATGTTCGGCAGCGAGGGGAACTACAAGAGGCCGTTCGTATGCGAGGGAATCGGTTACTTTCGAGCGCCAATTTCGTACAGCGCTCAGTGTCACATGCTTGAGAACCGGTGGCATCACGAGCCGGAGCTTGCACAAGGGAGCCTCCTCGTTTTCATCGACAATCAGCGGAAAGACGGCGGATTCCGCGGCTATATCGACATGAACCACTACCGGCAGGAGATGTTCTATCACGCCAATTGGGGCAATTCCCTGCTGCAGCTGCACTTCCTCCATCCATCCAAGGAGTACTTGGAGAGTGTGTACGATGGGTTGAAGAAGTATGTGGCGTACTTTGACCGTGAGCGGGACGAAGAGGTCAGCGGAATGTACGACATCGACAATCACTACGAGACCGGGCAGGAGTATATGCACCGCTATACCGCGGTCAATCCCAGGGCAGATCAGGACAATTGGGGCGAGGTGTTTCGGCTGAAGGGAGTTGATGTCACGGTTTACATCTATGAGCTGAAACGCGCTCTCAGCGTCATTGCAGAACAACTGAGCAGACCGGATGACGCGGAATTGTGGAACATCGAAGCGGAGAAGATCAAGAATGCCGTTCTGCAGAAAATGTGGGATCCGAACGAAGAGTTGTTTTTTGACGTTGATCCTACCAGAGGCAAACGGACAATGGTGAAGGCAGCGACGTGCTTCTATCCGTACTTCACCGACATTGTCGATGAGTCGCATCTTCCTGGATTGAAGCGCCATCTGTTGAATCCAAGAGAATTCTGGACGCCCTATCCGATCCCTTCCTCCAGCGTCGGTGACGAATTCTTCAGCGCAGTGCCGGAATGGAAAGGCAAGCGGATGAATTGTCCCTGGAACGGACGGGTCTGGCCGATGACCAACAGTCACATCGCGGAAGCCCTTGCCCGCTCCGCCATACGATTTAAGGACCCACTTCTGAAGAAGAAGGCTACAGAGTTCATTTCCAAGTTTGTTCGGATGATGTTTTTCGATGGCGACCCCGAGCGGCCAAACTGCTTTGAGCATTACAATCCGTTCAGCGGCAAACCAAGCGTCTATCGAGGCATTGATGACTATCAGCATTCATGGATTAACGATCTGATCATCAAATATGTTTGCGGCATACGCCCAGACGAGCATACCATCACGATTGACCCGTTTCCGTTTGGATTGAAGCAGGTTCAGATTGACAATGTGTTCGTGCGCAGTCGACGATTGAAGGTTGAGATAAAGGGGAGGCGATTCGTGGTGTGGGTTGACGGGAAACAACAAGCCGAAAGCGTTATTGGAAAAGCTATTCAGATTCAAGTCTAGTGATCTAAATAAGAGATCGGAAATCAAAATGCAGAACGACAAAGCAAAAGTCAAAATTGAATCCAAGAGCAGGCTTTATTCTCACTTATCATTCTAATTTCTTCAATCTGATTTCTCCTTTACGCGATGGCTGAGCTTCGACGCGAGCTTTCGCTATTCGATATGACGATGATCGCGATTGGGTCGACGATCGGGTCAGGGATTTTCCTGACGCCTGCGCTGATCGCGAAGGCTCTCCCCTCTCCTCTTTGGATCCTCGGGGTCTGGGTCGTTGGCGGCTTGATGGCAATGTCGGGTGCGCTGACGTACGCTGAGCTCGGTGGAATGATGCCAAGGGCCGGCGGGGTCTATGTGTTCCTCACCGAAGCGTATGGAGGATTGATCGGCTTTCTCTATGGGTGGGCTTATTTCCTTGTTGTCAACACAGGAGCGATTGCGGCTC
>JBBTCR010000492.1:0-2595 GCA_038043105.1 Bacteroidota bacterium | reverse complement strand
ATAGCTGATCATCTGGGCTGAGGAGCGTAGTCCGCCCAGCAATGAATATTTGCTGTTCGACGACCAGCCAGCCAGAGTTACGCCATACACTCCGAGGGATGTTATGGAGAGCATATACAGGATGCCGACGTTTACATCCGCGATCATCAGTTTGACCTGACTCCCAAAAAGCTCGATGGTATTGCCGATAGGAATGACGGCGAACGTGCTCAGAGCAACGGCAATGGAAATGATCGGCGCGAGGTCGTGAATAGGTTTGTATGCATTCTTCGGGACAATATCCTCTTTGAGCAAGAGTTTAATGACGTCAACGAATATTTGGAGCACCCCTTGTGGCCCCACTCTGTTCGGACCAAGCCGGTTCTGCATGAACGCGCTTATTCTCCGTTCCACCCATCCCAAGATGATGACAGCGAGAAGAACAACGGCAACGTAGGTCACAAATTTGATAACCGATATCAGAAATACGTTATCCATGAGGTTGCGCACGTTAGGCGTGGGTAGGAACAGTCTCAGTCAGACTCAACATCAGAGCGCGTGTGCCCAGCTTGAGATAGCTCATACCTCTAAACGCAGGTACTTTTTCGGTGATTTCTTTGAAAACATCTTCTGACGTGTTGTACTTCATTTTCGATCCAAGAGCGTTGCCGATCGCCGTAAGGATCCGCCAGGTCGGCCGAGCATCTTTCTTCACCGGCCGTCCCCACGTGTCATTCTGAGAAGCGAATTTATCCCAGCGGCTCATCGCAAAGCCGTCAAGAGCGCGGTCTTGTTCGAGTGTCGTGACTGCGGGTCGTATCCTCTGAACGCGACTCTGGAAGTTTGTGAACGTCCCGTGCTTCTCCGCATAGGTTGAACACGACAACACGATGTCGGCGTGCTCAGTCGTTTTGTTGTGCACTGACGAATGCACAACCAAGAGCTGAAGATTGCCTAAGACGGCGGCGAATTCTGGAACTGCTGCGATATCATCTTCCAAGACGTAGAGAGCCTTAATCGTCCCGTCATGAATGCCGCGGATGATTCCCTGAAGGTCCAATCCTCCGTCGACGGGTTTCACACCAACAGCGCGCGCCCCAACGCTATTCGGGGTCTTGTCGGCGCGAATGAGCAAATCATCTTCGTCCCCTTCCTTTATATGCTGAGTAAAATCAAGATGCTTCGTCCCCAGCGCCTCCTTCATGAACTTCTGAAAAACGTAATTGTCCTCGTTTGTCGCGAATGCGGACCCGATACCAGCAATCTCTGATTTCTTAAATGATTTCAATTCAGATACGACCCGTGCGATTGCCTCATCCCAGCCAACCTCGACCAATGTCCCGTCCTTGCGGATCATGGGACCGTTGAGCCGCTCTTTGCTATTGACAAACTTGAACGTGTTGAGGCGTCCAGAGTCACACATCCAATAGGAATTGACCTCTTCATTCAAACGAGGCGTTAGGCGCAGCATCTCATTGTTCCGCACCCAGATGTGGGTGTTGCATCCGCGGGCGCAGCCAACGCAAACGCTATCTGTCGAAGACATTTCCCACACGCGCGCCCTGAACCGAAAATCCGTGCTCGTGAGCGCACCAACGGGACAAAGCTCAATGACATTCATCGAGTAGGGATTGTCGAGCTGCGTGCCGGGGAATGTCGTGAGCACTACGTGCGTTCCGCGCTCCGTGAACGTCAGCACGGGCTGCTTGGCGATCTCATCCGCAAAGCGGATGCAGCGAGAGCACATGATGCAGCGCTCATCATCGAGCATGACGTGCGGACCCAACTGGACGCGCTTGGGTTTGTGTACTTTATCTTCGTCAAAACGGCTGTACCCAACGCCGTATTGGTAAGCGTAATCCTGAAGTTTGCATTCCCCTGCTTCATCGCAGATCGGGCAATCGAGTGGATGATTGATCAAGAGGAACTCCATCACCGCCTGCCGCGCTTTAATAACTCGCTCGCTCTTCGTCTTGACGATCATGCCATCAGCAACCTGGGACGCGCACGCGATGGCCAGCTTTGGAATTTTTTCGATCTCGACAAGGCACATCCGGCAGTTGCCGGAAACAGAAAGCTTCGGATGCCAGCAGAAGTGAGGAATTTCTATTCCCTGTTCAGCGGCTGCCTGAATGACCGTCAGTTTTGGATCAACGTCGTACTCTTTTCCGTCTATGGTGACTTTCGCCATATCGTCCCGATTCAGCTTGTCCGAATGTCAATGTTAGCAACGCTTATTGTACGCCTCCAGGCCCGAGCGCAGGATTACGAGGGACCTTTGGAGATTGTCAGTCTTCAGCATAAATGCCAAACGCACCTCATTGGTTCCCTTCCCCGGCGAGGCGTAGAATCCTTGCCCAGGAGCAAGAAGGACCGTTTCGTTATTATCTTGGTACTCCTCGATAAGCCATTTCGAGAAATCATCTGCGTCCTTAACCGGCAATCCTATCATGATATAGAACGCTCCCTCTGGCTTATAGTAGGTGACTCCGGGGATGTTGCCCAGACCTTCGTAGACCACGTCTCGCCTCCGCCGGAATTCTTCCACAATCGGCTGGGTGTACGTGCGCGGGGAATTCAACAGCGGAACCAAGGCGAGCTGTTCGATTGACGCAA
>JBBTCR010000491.1:0-2275 GCA_038043105.1 Bacteroidota bacterium | reverse complement strand
CATGCCAACGCAAGGTCAGGCGGGGCGACTTTGCGTGAGGAAAAGCTTTTCGACCACGTTTCTAGAACGACAACGCGGACCGCTAGGTGGAATCTTGGGGGTACTTTACGAAGGACGCACGAGCGCTTGGAAAACTTTGCCAACGGCTACTTCTGTTGCCAATCAACCCCGACTCAGACCGGACAGGTTATCCTCTACGGAAGGCATTCGATCGGATGAAGGGTTTTCCGGGGAACACAACTCGTGCGAATGAAAGCGTGGCGTGATGCATGTGATTCCAGGCGTTTCGCTTCGAAGAAACACCTGCAATATAAGGGTTTTCTCAAAAATAGCAATGCGTATTATTATGATGGCAGGCGGTATGTTATTGTGGGATGGAGTGCTGCTCGCGCTGCTCTGAAATCATCCACCTACCGGACCGGCCTCTCCGAAATAGGTCAGAAGCTTTATTGACCCCCCGCTTCCTTTTGGGCGGCCTCGCGTGCCTGCTTCAGTGCCTTATTCACCGCGTCGCCGAAAGGACACGTTATGATCTTCCCGTACCAAGTACTCTCCGTGACCAGCTCGCCAGCCGACTTTGCGACCCCTAGGCCATAGAAGGCACTGCCTCTTTTCTTGAGGCTGCCGATGCTCGCGGTCAGCTTGAGGCTTTTTGTTCGTCCGCCTGCCTTGATGAGGAAGAAAGCCAAAAAAATTCCTGGCTCTGTTTCTTCCCAGTAGTGCGGCTTGGACGCGATGATCTTCTCGCGGAGTGTGGAGAGGTCCGGTTCAATGAGAGGCGTTTCACTGTGAATGCAAACGACGATGAATTCTATGAGTTTTGCCAGCATAGGATTCTCGGGTGGCATAATGGAGAGAAGAACCAGCTAGAGCGGCTTGAGGCTGGCCGAGCGCATCAAGAACGCTGACAAGTCTCCTCTTGATGAGAGCGACCTCATCGCGTGTTAGGGAATTCTCCTCCTGCGCCGCTGCGACCCCCAGAACCAGTACAGCGATGATCGCGATCGAGTTGAAATAGCGTATCAAGGCTCCCTCCTTTATTAATTGTGTTGGTCACCTCACTGCGTATGTGGTTCATTAGTTTGCGAGCGACGTCGACGGCTCGGCTGCCTGTTCGACAGTTGGGCCGAGGATCTGACCCGAGCGGAGGATATGTGCGGCGCGTGGAGCGCAACGCTGGCAGTATCGCTAACTTTTCAAAAAACCGCAAATGCACACTCTACCTCATGCCGCTGTCGTAATGGGCTTCAACAGAAAGTATCTGACCAGGCATGACCACGTAAGGACCGGTCTGAGCAGGGATCAGAGATTCCTTGACGCGAAGGAAATACGTGCCCGGCTGCAGATACGTTTTGAATCGTCCTTTCTCGTCGGTGGCGAACTCCTTTACATGCTTTCTGTTGACGTCTAAAACCACAATCGTGCTTACCCTCTCCAGCGGAGGTGGCGTCCAACCTTCCGGCACAGGCCCGGGTGTCGTAATCGAATAGACCTGCCCCTGAATTCCCGTCTCCTCGCTCGCGGAAGAACCAAGATCCTGACAACTGTTGAAAACCCTGAGAGAGGCCAGAATAACGAGGAAGAGATATCGGCTTCCGGGATCGATCATTGTGGGCTGAGGCTCCAATGAGGTGCGACTCACTTTTGAAGTGAGTCGCACCTAACCTGACTCAATCTATTACATACTTCCTTAACGCACGCTTTAGCTTTTCAGGGGCTTCGTATTCGTGGACAAACTGAACATAAGATGTGGGCGAGGCGAAGGAACTTTCAACAAAAGATCGGTCTACAAAGATGCTATCTCGCTTCTTGATCCACTCGAGATAGTTGGAATATCGCCAAAGCTCCAAATCGTGAACAAGTCCAGCTTCCAACGGATTACGGTGTATATAGCGAGAGAGATGTAACAGGTAGTGCTCCTTGTCCACATGGATAGCCTTGAACGGTCCTTCAAAAAGGGTTCCTGTTCTTCCGTACATTGAATTGAACGCTTTGGTGTAACTGTTGAATAATGATTGGATCATCGCTCCGGCCGACTTGTCATTGTCCTGGCGTAAAAGGAAATGATAGTGGTTCGGCATCAGGCAATAGGCAATCACTGTGGTATGAAACTCTCGGACTCGAACCTCCAGAAGGCGTAGGAGAAAGTCGTAGTTTTCATCAGCGAGAAATATCTTCCCCTTGTCACATCCACGGTTGTATATGTGGTAGTATTCACCAACGGCGAATTGGACTTTCCTGCGAGCCATTGTTGCTCCAAAGAGGTGCGACTCAC
>JBBTCR010000490.1:0-12432 GCA_038043105.1 Bacteroidota bacterium | reverse complement strand
AGAGAATTCTACACGGGGCCGTAGCTCAGCTGGGAGAGCGCTTCGTTCGCAACGAAGAGGTCGTCGGTTCGAACCCGATCAGCTCCACAAGGCGGTGATTAGTTATTGGCTAATTGGTTATTGGCTAGTTCGAGAACGGTTGGATTGTTCGGGGAGATGGCTAATCACCAATTAACCAGTCACTAATGAACCGGATTTTCTGAGAATCTCTGGAGAGTTTCGTTGTTTTTGTCTTCATGGTTTGAGGTCAAGTCCTGTGCAACAAAACGTTGCTCAACCCCGCCAGGTCCGGAAGGAAGCAACGGTCGGCAAAGAGTTTTGTGTGACACAGGGTCGCTTGACCTCATTTTGTTTGCTGCAATCAGGGGAGATGATTGCATCGGAACGTAAAGCCCCCATCGTTGGCTTTTCATCCCACCCCATCGGGATGAAGAAAAACGAGAACACTAAATCCATGGTATCCATTCACTTCCTCATTATCTTTTTCGCCACCAGTCTTGCGCTTCTATGGTACGTCCCTGTCCCCATTGGCGGCAGGGAACGAGATGCCTGCAGGCGGTCGCCGCGGTTTGTTCCCGGCACGCCAATCAGGCAGGCGCAGCGCGTTGGTCGATATGGACAATTGAACGTACGAGTGTCTCCCCCGCCTGAACGACCCGTCCGAACGGCTAGGCCGGGCGGGCGTAGTCGGGCAGGCTGCGGTGTTCAACCGCGATTTATGGGGCTAAGTCCATCTTCGTCCGATGTGGTGTATTGCGATTCCATTGCGTGGACTCCGAGGCGGACCCAATGCCCGTATGAAAAAAGAAATTATTATCAATTCCACGGCGAACGAACACCGTATCGCCATTCTTGAAGACGGCAGACTCGCCGAACTCTTCGTTGAAACCCCTGGCAAGGAACGCATGGTCGGGGATATCTACCTGGGCAGAATTGCCAAGGTGATGCACGGAATCCGCGCAGCGTTCATCGATATTGGTCTCCAGCAAGACGCCTTCCTCCATTTCTCCGATATCGCTTCCTCACTCGGCGAATACAACGCGTTGTTCGAAGACGAAGATGAGGAAAACGGATCCTCGTCTGCTTCCGGACAGCATGCGTCCGGCGGCTCCTTGAGGGGAGGAAGCGGCGAAGGCGTCGCGACATTCCCTGCCGTCGAGGCGAAAACTGGCCGACCTTCAGACGGCGGCGCTCAAGCGGAGGAGAAGCGTGATCGAGAAATCAATCTCCAGAAGGGGCAGGATATCCTCGTCCAGATCACCAAAGAGCCGGTCGGAAAGAAGGGCGTCCGCGTAACGTCTGAGATCTCGCTCCCCGGACGGTTTCTGGTCTTGCTTCCCTTCGACGGGAAAATCGGCGTCTCCAAGAAACTCACGGACTTCAAAGAGAAACGACGGCTTCGCAGGGTTGTCCGTTCCATGCTCCCGGCAGGCTTTGGCGCAATCATTCGGACGGTGGCGGAAGGAAAAGACGATACGCTGATCCGGCAGGACCTTGAAGAACTCATCAGAGTCTGGCGGAACATCGAGAAGGCAGTGAAGATCGAACCCCCCCCCACCCTCGTGTATAAGGACATGACTACGACGTCCAGCGTGATCCGCGATCTCTTCAGCGACAAGGTCGAACGCGTTGCGGTTGACGACAAGAAGCTCTTCAAGGAAGTCAAGGCGTACGTCCAATGGATGTCTCCCGACATGCTCGATCGGCTTGAGCACTACAAAGGCAAGGAGCCGATCTTCGACAAGTACGGCGTGGAAAAAGACATCCAGACCTTGATGAGCAAGAAGGTCTGGTTGAAGAGCGGTGGATATATCTTCATCGAACGGACGGAAGCGATGACCGTCATTGATGTGAACAGCGGGCGCTATGCAGCGAAAAGGGAACAGGAGCTGAACTCGCTGCGAACGGACCTGGAGGCCGCGCGGGAGATCGCACGTCAGCTTCGGCTGCGGGACATCGGAGGCATTATCGTCGCCGACTTCATCGACCTGGAAGATGAAAAGAACAAGAAGAAGGTCTACGATGAGATGAAGAAGGAGCTGAAGAAGGATCGCGCGAAGGCTACAGTCTTGCCGATGACGGAATTCGGCTTGGTGCAGATAACGCGGCAGCGCATCCGTCAGACTGTCCAGCTCAGCCTCAGCGATGCCTGTCCGACGTGCGGAGGCACTGGCCTCGTTCAATCCAAGACCACGACGATCAACCAGATCGAACGCTGGATCCGACGATTCAAATCTGAGTCACGCGAATTCCGCCTCGAGTTGCGAGTTAATCCCCATGTTGCTGCCATTCTCTCGCACGGGACTATCAGCCGGCTGACGAAGATCATGTTCAAGTTGTTCGTGAAGATCAAGCTCATCCCGGACCCCGCGCTTCCGATGGACGAGTTTCGTTTCATTTCCGTGAGGCAAAAGAAAGACATTACAGACCAATACAGTCTCTAATCTGAACCAGCAGTAAGGACGACGTGCTATGAAATTCTTCATCGATACTGCCAACATCGCAGAGATTAAGGAAGCGGCAAGCTTGGGAGTGTTGGATGGAGTGACGACGAATCCAAGCCTCGTTGCAAAGGAAGGTAAGGAGTTCCGAAAGCTCCTGGAGGAAATCTGCGCCATCGTAGATGGCCCTATCAGCGCAGAGGTGCTTGCCACTGAGTACGATGGGATCATGAAGGAGGCCCGAGAACTCTCGAAGATTCACCGAAATATCGTGGTCAAGGTACCTCTCATTAAGGAGGGGTTGAAGGCCGTCAAGTCTTTGAAGGCGGAAGGAATTCGGACTAACGTCACCCTCTGCTTCTCGCCGAATCAGGCGTTACTTGCCGCCAAAGCCGGCGCCTACTTCATCAGTCCGTTCATCGGTCGGTTGGACGACGTGAGCCACGCCGGCATGGATCTCATTCGACAAATCGTCACGATCTACCGAAACTACAAATTCGACACGCAGGTGCTGGTAGCGAGCGTTCGACATCCACTCCACGTGGTGGAGGCAGCGTTGATTGGCGCGGATATTTGTACGATGCCGTTCAAAGTCATTGAGTCGCTCATCAAACATCCGTTGACGGACATTGGCATGGAACGATTCCTGGCAGACTGGAAGAAAGGCCAGCAGAAGTAGCCGTGAAGAAGACTGCGTTTGACGACATTCATGTTTCGCTCGGCGCGAAGCTTGTCGAATTCGCTGGCTTTGAAATGCCGGTTCAATACAGTGGCATTATTGATGAACACCTCGCGGTTCGGAAACGCGTCGGCGTGTTCGATGTGTCGCATATGGGTGAGTTTGAGGTAAGAGGGAAGGATGCGCTCCCTTTTCTGCAGATGACGACGGTGAACGATGTTTCCAAATTGACGGAAGGGCGAGCTCAATACTCGGCGATGTGCTACGAGAATAGCGGGATCGTCGATGACCTGCTTGTCTATCACTGCGGCGATCGCTATATGCTGGTGGTGAACGCATCGAATGCACGGAAGGATTTCGAGTGGCTTCGATCTCATTTGAAGGGCGATGTTGAGCTAAAGGACGTGAGTGACTCCGTTTCCCTGCTCGCCGTTCAGGGTCCTCAATCGCTCGCAACGCTGCAAAAGCTGACGGATGTCGATCTGAAGTCTATCGAGTACTACCATTTCAGTCGCGGGAAGATCGCGGACGTGGAGACGATCATCTCCCGCACTGGATACACCGGGGAACTGGGATTTGAGCTGTACTTTGATGCCGACCGCGAGCTTGCTCGAAAGGTTTGGGACGCCGTGTTCGATGCCGGAAAAGAATTCGGCGTGGCTCCCATTGGTTTGGGCGCTCGAGATACGCTGAGACTCGAGATGGGATACTGTCTGTATGGAAATGACATCGATCAGTCAACAAACCCCCTCGAAGCAGGCCTCGGGTGGATCACGAAGCTGAATAAAGGTGATTTCATCGGTAGGGCTGCTTTACTGAAGATCAAAGAGGAGGGCTTGAAGAGAAAGCTCATCGGGTTCACTCTAACTGAGAAGGCGGTTGCGCGGCACGGCTATCCGCTCGCAGCGAACGGCTCGACGGTCGGGCATGTCACGAGCGGAACATTTTCGCCCTCGCTCGAGCGGGCCATTGGGATGGGATATGTCGCGACGGAGCACGCACAGGTGGGCGGTACGGTCAATGTCGTTATCAGGGGGAAAGAAGTCCCCGCCTCCATCGTGAAAGTTCCGTTTGTGCAGAAATCGTAAACCACGCGGTGGGAATTCCATGAAAATCGACTTAAGCTTCAACCCAATAGAACTTGACGAGCTGCAGATTCGCGACAAGAATGTCGTGGTGGTCGATGTGCTTCGGTCCAGCACGACGATCGCGGTGGCGTTGAGCAACGGCGCTCGGGAAATCATTCCGGTTGAAAGCATCGAGAATGCCGTCAAGATTTCCGGAAGCCTGTTTGGGGACGTTACACTCCGTGGGGGTGAGAGGAACGGCAAGATCATTCAGGGATTCAACCTCGGCAATTCACCACTGGAGTACACCGAAGCCACCGTGAAAGGGAAGTCGATCATCTTTTGCACGACGAACGGCTCCGTAGCGATGCACAGAAGTCGCTTTGCCCGGAATCTTGCCGTCGGATCGTTCGTCAACGCCTCGAAGGTGATCGAGTTCATCGAAGAGGTCAATTCGGATTTCCTGCTGGTCTGTGCGGGACGGGCGAATGCGTTCGCCAATTTCAGCCTGGAAGACGCAGTGTGCGCAGGAATGATCGTTTATGAGCTCACGCAGGAGAAGTCGCCGGATCTCGAGCTGACAGATTCGTCACGCGCTGCTCTAGGGCTCTACAAGACGTACGGCCGATCGATTCTGAAAATGTTGAAAGAGACCGATCACGGTCGGTACTTGATCGAAATTGGGTTCCTGGAGGATATCAAACTCTCAGCTCAGGTTGACTCCTATCCGGTGCTCCCGGTGTTGAGCGGCAACGTCTTCAGACTTCGGAAGGACGAGGATTGACCAGCGGAGCGTACTCGTTACTCGAGCCCGCTAAGTGGCTCATTCATCTTTCTCTGATGTACCGTTTCCATGGCTGAATCAGCATCAAAAGAAAGCCCGAAGAAGAATCCACATCGACGGCGGCAGATCTGGTCGTTCCTGGGGATCCTGTTCTCCCTCATGCTTTTGCTCAGCCTGATCTCCTACACACCTGCCGATCAGGCGAATGGGGAGATCGGCATTGGGGAGCTTTGGAAGGTCTTTACACCGGATGAGGCCTTGCAGGCCAAAGCTGATCGAACTCACAATCTTCTTGGACTCCTCGGCGCGGTTCTTTCCAACTGGTTCATCAACTCGACGATCGGGTATGCCGCCGTTGTCTTGCCGTTCCTGGGGCTTGCCTGGTCGTGGTTCATCCTGCGGCGCAAAGAGCTCCACAAGCTCATTCTGGCAACGAATTATGTTCTTGCCATCGCACTTCTGTTTTCCGCGTTGATGGGCTCCATTCGCTTACTTGGGGACCTCCCAGTCCTGTCTATGGAATGGAGCGGTGTGGTTGGTGATTTCGCGGCCAATACACTACACAAGCTCATCGGACTCACCGGAAGTTTTCTTCTTCTGCTCGGACTGCTCACCATCGTGCTGACGCTGCTGGTTGATCTTGATATTCAGCATACGTATGAGCGATTGAAGGAGTGGTTTGCGGGCCTTCGAGCATGGGTTGAGCAAAAGCGCGCCGCCGCGGGTCAAATAGCTCAGGGAAAGAAGAAGCGAGATGTGTCCGCAGTTCCTCCGGTCAAGATCAAGCGAGATGCCGAAGAACCTCCGCCGCAACCGTTGATAACGAGAGAGCCTCTCCCTCGCGAAGAACGAACTGGATTTGAACCTCCAATCTTTCACGAAGAAGAAGAGGAGACGCCGAAGATTCCGAGCACGAAACATATCGCACTCGACATCAGTGAGCCGATCCAGGAAGAAGAGGTCGATTTCGATCAGCGTGTACCGGCGGCTGAGGAAGAGGAGGAAATCGATTATGTGTTCCCGTCTGTCGAGCTTCTGGATGCTGCGCGCGCAAGCGAAGAGGTCGATGAGGAAGAGCTGAAGGCCAACGCAGAGCTGTTGCGATCCAAGCTTGCCGACTTCGGTGTTGAGATCGATAGCGTGTCGGTCACTCCCGGCCCAGTGGTGACGCTGTACGAGATTGTCCCGGCGACGGGAGTGAAGATCAGCCGGATCGAAAGTCTGCAGGATGACATTGCTCTCGCGCTGAAAGCCAAAGGGATCCGCATTATTGCCCCCATCCCCGGAAAAGGCACGGTTGGGGTGGAGATACCCAATCACAACCCCGCACTCGTGACGCTCCGCTCGATTATCAACTCATCGAGATTTCGCGATTACAAGGGAATCCTTCCCCTGGCCATGGGGAAGACGATCACCGGCGAAGTGTATGTAGACGATCTGGCCAAGATGCCGCATCTGCTGATTGCCGGAGCAACGGGCTCGGGAAAAAGCGTTGGCATCAATACGATCCTGACGAGTCTGATCTACCGTCTTCATCCAAGCGATGTCAAATTTATCATCATCGACCCGAAGAAAATCGAACTCTCGCAGTACGTAAGACTCCGAAAGCACTATCTGGCGGTGTCACCCGACATCGGAGAGGAGATCATCACGACGCCGAACAATGCTGTCCTCGCATTGAAGAGTGTCGAGATTGAGATGGAGAGACGCTATGATCGCTTGGCCGCCGCGGGTGTTCGGAATATTTTGGACTACAACGAACGTCTGAAGAGCGGTCGGTTGCACGACACCGAGACCGTGAAACACCGCAAGCTGCCGTTTCTCATCATTGTTATCGACGAGCTGGCCGACTTAATGATGACGGCCGCGCGTGAAGTTGAGGAGCCGATTGCCCGGCTGGCGCAATTGGCGCGGGCTGTGGGAATCCATCTGGTGCTGGCAACTCAACGACCATCAGTAGACGTGATCACGGGTGTGATCAAAGCGAATTTCTCCGCCCGCATCGCTTATCAGGTCGCGTCGAAAATAGATTCGCGTACTATCCTCGATATGAATGGTGCAGATCAGCTTCTGGGGAACGGCGACATGCTCTATCTCCCCGCCGGCAGCCCCAAGCCCATCCGCATGCAGAACGCTTTCATTTCATCGGACGAGGTGGAGCGAATAGTGAATCACGTCGCCAAGCAACAAGGATACAGCCATCCTGCCACGCTCCCCTCGGTGTTCGAAAAGAAAAAATCGGCGGGAGTTTCAAGTGAGGGCTCCCGTGATGAATTGTTTGAGGAGGCTGCCAAGATCGTCGTTCGCCATCAGCAGGGCTCCGTCTCCTTGCTCCAACGCCGTCTGAAGGTCGGCTATTCGCGCGCCGCTCGCTTGATTGATGAGCTTGAAGCGTCTGGGATCGTCGGTGCGTTTGATGGAAGCAAAGCACGGGAAGTCTTGGTAGAGACGGACGCAGAACTTGAAGCTCTCTTGAGGAATATGTGATGAAGCGACTTCTTGTTACGCTGCTGATGTGCCTGGCTGCTATTGCGTTCGGTCAGCAGAAAGAATGGACGGTGAAGGAGGTGAGCGAAAAGGTGCAGCGCCGGTACGAGGCGATCCATGATGCCACCGCCCGGTTCACGCAGCACGTGAAGTTCGGCTTTTCACAGATTGAGCAAAACTTCGTCGGCACGCTCACCATGAAAAAGCCGAACAAGTATCGAGTCGAGTCTGAGCATCAGACCTTTGTAACGGACGGATCCACCGTGTGGGCCTACTCGCCCATCAACAAGCAAGTTCTCATCGATCGATACAAAGAGAATGAGAATACACTTTCGCCTGAGCAGTTCCTCCTCAATCTCCCAACGAACTACTACGCCACGCTGCTCGGCGGCGAACGATCGGGCGAGACAGCTCTCATCACGCTGAAGCTTGTCCCCAAAGACGACCAGTCGTTCGTGAAATCGATGAAAGTCTGGATTGAGGAGGGAACCTGGATCGTCCGCAAGGTGGAGATGGTCGATGTCAACGACACCGAGAAGACCTACACTGTGCAAGACGTGCGGATGAACACGAACGTCAAAGACAGCGTTTTTGCATTCACGCCGCCTCCGGGGACTGAGGTGGTGGACCTCCGCTAACCATCGAACGCCTCCTCATGCCGTTGAAACTCAAGAAGTCTCTCCAGATTCTCCTTGGTTTCCTTCTCGCTGCCGTTTTTCTCTACCTGGCATTTCGCGGCGTGAACTTTGGTGATCTCTGGGATTCGCTACAGCGCGTCAACTACCTTTGGGTTGCCCTCCTCATCCCCATTATCATTATCAGTCACTGGTTGCGCGCGGTTCGGTGGGCGTATTTGCTGTCCCCGGTAAAGAACAAGCTCTCGCACCACAAGCTCTTCTCGGCGGTCATGATCGGCTTCATGGTCAATAACGTCCTGCCGCGGGTTGGCGAAGTGGTGCGGGCGTTTGCGATTGGGCGTTCCGAGGGAATCTCCAAAAGCTCCGCCTTTGGGACAGTTGTTGTCGAACGCATCATCGATATGTTGACATTTCTCTCCATTCTCAGCGCTGTCCTGTTTCTCTATCCTCACTCACTCGATCCCTTTGTGGACAATGTCGACGCAGTGCGTCCGTTCTTTCTTGTAGGCTCAATCGCATTCCTTGCGGTCTTTGTTGCCCTCTTCTTCAAAGGGGAGTCGCTCTTCAGACTGCTGAACGTCTTGCGACCCCTCGTTCCCAAGCGGTATGAAGAACGGTATCAACGACTGGTCGATTCATTTCTGACCGGCTTCAGCGTTACTCGCAGGCCCGACAAGTTCGCGATGATCGTTGGGTTGAGTTACCTCATGTATTTCTTCTACGCGCTCGGACTCTACATACCATTTTTCGCGTTTGACTCTCTTGCGGGGCATAATCTTGATTTCGGTGCGTCTGTCATTCTCTTGACGATCTCCAGCATCGCCTTTGCGGTTCCGGCTCCTGGTGCCCTCGGCACCTATCATTCATTCATCACCGTTGCGCTCGTCAGACTCTACGGAGTGGACCGTACCACTGCCCTGAGTTTCTCCATTATTACACACGAAGCCGGATATATCTTGACCACTGTTGTCGGCTTGTTCTATTTTCTCAAAGATCATCTCAAGGTTTCGGATGTGGCTCACGAGGCTGCTGACGGAACCACAGTGTGACAATATGAAGCAGGTTACCCAACACAACAAAACAGGTGAGGTCCGCGTCGAGCGGGTCCCACTTCCGGCGCTGAAGGCGGGCTATGTGCTCGTGAAGACTCGATACTCGGTCATCAGTGCAGGCACGGAGAAAGCCTCCATCAGCCAGCGCAAGTCCTCGCTGACGCAAAGAGCCAAAGCGCATCCCGAACTCGTGCTCAGAGTCCTCGAGCAGGTGAAACAATACGGACTCCTGGCGACCTATCGCAGGGTGAAGACACGGCTCGAGGCAACTGCGCCGATCGGCTATAGCGCCTCGGGGGTGGTCATTGCAGTGGGGGATGGGGTGACAGCATTCAAATCCGGAGATCGCGTTGCCTGTGCGGGAGGTGGCTATGCGAATCACGCAGAGTTCGTGCTGCTACCACATAATCTCTGTGCGAAGGTACCGAAGAATGTTGGTCTGGATGAAGCGGCCTACGCGACGCTCGGCGCAATAGCGCTTCAGGGTGTCCGGCAGACGGAACCGACTCTAGGGGAGGTTGTGGCGGTCATTGGCCTTGGTCTGGTTGGACAATTAACGGTGCAGCTCCTGAAGGCCAACGGCTGTTCGGTCGTTGGAATCGATCTCGATCCTGTAGCGGTGAATCTGGCAAGAGAATGTGGAGCAGATATTGCGCTCCAGAGAACCAACAGTGACGTGAAGAATGTCGTCCGCGCGTTCACGAAAGGAATCGGAGCTGATGCCGTGATTATCACGGCTGCAACACCCAGCAGCGATCCCGTCAAGCTTGCGGGGGAGTTATGCCGTGACAAAGGCCGCGTCGTGCTCGTCGGCGATGTCGGGATCCATCTCCCGCGCGCGCCATACTACATGAAGGAGCTCGATTTCAGACTCTCACGTTCGTATGGGCCGGGTCGTTATGATGTCGAGTATGAGGAGCGAGGTCACGACTATCCCGTCGGCTATGTGCGTTGGACGGAGGGGCGAAACCAGGAGGAGTTCCTCCGCCTGTTGTCAACGAGAGCGGTCGATGTCAAGAAGCTGACCACGCACCAATTCACCATTGATGAGGCAAAATCTGCCTATGCTCTGATTGCGGGACGGAAGTCAAAGAAACGGGAGCACTACATCGGGATTGTGTTGGATTATGGTGAGATGGAAACGGAAGGGACCGAGGCTCTCCGGAGGACTATTGAGGTCTCTGCCCCGGAGGCGAAGCGAAGTCCTGCTGCTGTGCGGATCGGTTTCCTTGGAGCAGGAAGCTTTGCTCAAGGGTTTCTTCTCCCTCATCTGCAGCGCGCAAGTGGAGTCTCACTCGTCGGAGTCTGCACGGGCAACGGTCTGACTGCCACAAACGCGGCTCGCGCCTTTGGCTTTCAGTTTGCGACAACAGATCCAAAAGAGATCTTGGCAAATGACTCGATTAACACTGTCTTCATCGCTGCGCGGCATAACCTGCACGCCTCGTACGCGATTGACGCCTTGAAAGCGGGCAAGCACGTCTTCGTGGAAAAACCCCTTGCGCTAAGCATTGACGAGTTGAAAGCAATCCAAAGAGCGTACAAATCGACAATTGGCAATCGCCAATCGCCAGTTCTCATGGTTGGTTTCAACCGCCGCTTTGCTCCTCACGTTCTGCATGTCAAGCGTTTCTTCGACAACGCGGTCGGCCCTTCTATCATTCAGTATCGCGTCAATGCCGGATATGTTCCGAAGACGCATTGGACGCGCGATCCGGTCGAAGGAGGGGGGAGGATTCTCGGCGAAATCTGCCACTTTGTTGATCTGATGCAGTTCATCACCGGCTCCACTCCGATGAAAATCTATGCAGAGCCGCTTGCGGCGGGAGGCAACGTTGCAGTCGATGATGATTCGGTCATCGTTACGCTGAAGTTTCAAGACGGCTCAGTCGGCACGATCACGTATCTCGCCAACGGAGACGCTTCGATGCCGAAAGAACGCGTTGAGATCTCCTCCACGGGTCGGAGCGCGGTGATCGACAATTTTCAGTATCTGACACTGTATCAGCAAGGCAAGAAGCGGACCTTCAAGCTCGGTGCCGTCGAGAAGGGGCATCGCGAAGAAATGCGCACATTCGTGCAGGCGATTCAGCAGGGGGCGCCGTCGCCGATTCCGTTTGCGAGCTTGGTTGCGGCGACCCTCGCGACGTTCAAGATCGTCGAATCACTTCAAGTGGGAGTGCCAGTCGACTTGTGAAAACATTCATGCGGATTCGATTGCTCCTCGGTCTGCTTGTGCTTTGTCCGATCGCAAGCGTTGAAGCGCAGCAGGTCGGCACGCAAGATTCAAAGCGCTTCTTCGACATTACCCTGGGCATGGGTGTAGGTGCCCATTCAGCCCCCTCGATTGTCGATTACATCAACGCCGTCGCGCAGCCGCGTGCGGAGCAGAGGCTCGATGAGTTCACTTCCGCCGTGGAATTCTTCGTCGTGCCCGAACTCCAGTTGGCGGACGAGTGGAGTGCGGGAATCGAGTACAGCCTTCTTTTGAAATCGTACTCCCTCGACGACCGATCTGGCTACCTTCGGTCTGACATCTCGTATCAAGTGCACATGCCCACGGTGTTGGTTCAGTATCTTCTCTTTGGCGAAGGGTACCGGCTGAAGGTTGGGGGTGGCGTTGGATACCACCTCGTGAGGTTCAATCAAAACTTCTATGCATACGGAAGTGAAGAGACATTCCGTGCTGAAGGGCTTGGCGTGAAGCTGAGCGCGATAGGCAATACGCAATTTGATGAGACGTTTTACGGAAGTATCGGTATCGACCTGCGATGGGATTTTCTTGGGACGCTGAAGCGCGGGGATGGAAGCGAAGCGATTGATCGAATCACAAAGGCAGTCCCGAAAATGAATTTCTTCACCCTCGGCCTGAAATTCGGCATTATGTTCCAACTCTAGCGGAAAGCGCCCTGCATGTCTGCCCTCCAAGCAATTTTCCTCGGTCTTATTCAAGGTCTTACCGAGTTTCTTCCCGTGAGCAGCTCGGGACATCTTGTACTGGGACAGCATCTTCTCAAGGTGCAAGATCCTGAAGTCCTGTCGTTCGACGTATATGTGCACTTCGGGACGTTGATTTCGGTGTGTGTAATCTTTTGGAAGGATATTCTGGAAATCGTTCGCGCAACGTGGAAAGCATTGATCTCGCTGAACTTCAAGGAATCGTACAACACGGTGGAGCACTTTCGCCTTGGTATAGCGATCCTCGTGGGATCAATACCAGCCGCTTTCGTCGGTCTTCAATTTCGCGAGCAGATTGAAGCTGCCTTTTCCGATCCGAAACTTGT
>JBBTCR010000489.1:0-1258 GCA_038043105.1 Bacteroidota bacterium | reverse complement strand
CAAGTGTTAAACATCTGTTGATCGCGATTAGCATTGTCGTGGCGCCGATGATCCTGATTCTCGCGCAGCCTGATCTGGGAACGACCGTCGTGTTTTTCGCGATGCTTCTTCCTGTTTTATACTGGGCCGGTGCGTCGAATTTTGTTCTTGCGGCCATCATCGCTCCTATTCTTGCGGCAGCTGGTGCGTTGTTCGGAACGCTCACCTTCCTTGTCACCCTTCTTGTCTCCGGCGCGTTGCTGTACATCACCCGACAGAATCGGTTCGCAGCCGCGGTAGCGTTTGCGTTGACGCTGGCTATCGGGTTATCTGTGCAGGCGGTGTATGAGAGGCTCCCGGGGTACCAGCAGAAACGGATTTCCACATTCCTGAACCCCGAACTTGACCCCAAGGGTGCTGGATACAATGTGGTGCAGTCGAAAGTCGCGATTGGCTCCGGAGGATTTCTCGGCAAAGGATATCTACAGGGCACACAGACACAACTCAACTTCATACCGGAGCAGTGGACAGATTTCATTTTCTGTGTCCCCGGCGAGGAGTTCGGCTTTCTCGGCGCGTCAATCGTGCTTACATTGTTTATAGCATTGCTTCTCCATAGCATTAAGGTCGCAAGCCTCTCGAAAAACAAGTTTGCTAGCGCGGCGGCCATCGGCATCACCGGCATCTTTACGATCCACGTCCTGATCAACGTCGGCATGTCCATGGGGCTTCTTCCGGTGATAGGCATTCCTCTTCCTTTCCTCAGCTACGGTGGATCGGCACTTATCGCGAACATGGTGATGGTCGGTCTGTTGATGAACTTTTACGCGAACCGCAAAGAGCATTGAGTGCGGACTTCCGAAGTTTTGAGAACTTCGGATGTTTGAATTAAACTCCTGAAGTCTTGACCTGCCCCAGCCCGCTACGCGTTCTGGCGGGCACCATGATTTCTGGGGGGAGACTTCCGGCGTTTGCCTTAGTCTTCATTGAAACTCACCACTCTTTTTCTTATCCTGAAACACCTCGTGCATACGAACATACTAGCGTGACCTTCACTTCATTCTTGCTCTTGTTCTTCGGTGGCATCGTTACCGGAACAATTGGCGCTATGCTTGGTCTTGGTGGCGGCGTGTTCCTTGTTCCATTTCTCGCTCTTGTGTTCGATCTCCCGATGCATCAGGCCATCGCCACGAGCATCCTTGCGGTCATTGCAACCTCAAGCGCCGGCGCCGCGATGAATGTCGAGCGCCAGATTGTCAACCTGAAATTGGGCATGGTG
>JBBTCR010000488.1:0-2919 GCA_038043105.1 Bacteroidota bacterium | reverse complement strand
ATCCACCAGGCGTTTTTTGAAAAGAGCAAACGTCTTGCCGTCGTCGTTGTGGGCGTTGGGAACATCGGCGATGCTCTGCTGCGACAGCTCCATCAGCAACGGCCCTTTCTGCAGCAACAGGGTTTCGACGTACGTGTTTGCGGGATCGCCAACAGCAAGCGCTTTCTGTTATCTTCGGAAGGACTTGATCTGAAGAAGTGGCGCGCCGCGCTGGACGCTTCAACGCATCCAATGAACGCACACGAATTTGCGCGACAGATCGCCAGCCTGGAATTGACCAACGCGGTGCTGGCAGATTGCACTGCAAGCTCGGAGGTCGTCAACGCATATCCGGAATTCGTGAAAGCGAATCTGCACATCGTCACTCCAAACAAGAAGGCAAATGTCTTACCGTGGAAGCAGTACAAAGAACTGATGGATTTGATGAGAGAAAGGCAGAAGTACTTTTTATACGAAGCAAACGTTGGGGCAGGCTTGCCGGTGATCTCAACGCTGAACGATTTGATCGCCAGCGGTGATCAAATTGTGAAAATCGAAGGCATCTTCTCGGGTACGCTGAGCTACCTGTTCAATTATTTCGACGGTGGTCGCCCCTTCAGCGGCTTCGTGCAGGAAGCACACCAACTTGGATACACTGAGCCAGACCCTCGCGATGATCTGTCGGGAGAAGATGTCGCACGCAAGCTGCTGATCCTCGCCCGACAACTTGGCATGAAGATGGATCTGAAGGATATTCGGGCTGAGAATCTTGTCCCTCCAGAGCTGAGAAAGGGTTCGTTCACGAAAGAGTTCTTTCGCCGCTATGCGAAGTTCGATGCCGCCATCCAGCGTCGGCTCCAAACGGCCCGACTCCGCGGTGCTGTACTGCGCTATGTCGGCACGTTGCAAGGAAAGGCTGCCTTCGCCGGGCTGAAAGAGGTTCCCATGAATCATCCGTTTGCCGCAACCAAAGGAAGCGACAACATCATCGCCTTCAACACGCATCGCTATGCGCGAACACCACTCGTGGTGCAAGGCCCGGGCGCAGGAGCTGACGTGACAGCGATGGGCGTGTTCTCAGACATCCTCAAACTTCTTCACTACTTGCCATACTGACGTTGACCCCTCGAAAAGTCAAAGCCTTTGCTCCTGCAACGATTGCAAACCTTGGGTCCGGGTTTGATGTGCTGGGCATCGCCATCGATAGCCCGGGAGACTACGTCGTTGCTCAGCGGCAACAAGAAATGGGGCTCTCCTTCTGTGTTCACACGAAACAAGCCGATGTCCCTGAGAATGCGGCTGACAACGTTGCAGCCCACGTCGCTACGCTGATGTTGAACGATCTGAAGCCCTTCTTCGGCGTGAAGATGACGCTTTACAAACAGATGCCTATCGGCTCCGGCTTGGGCAGCTCGGCCGCAAGCAGTGTCGCATCCGTCGTCGCGGTCAATGCGCTTCTCACCAAACCACTGAAGAAGAGAGATCTCTTGCACTTCGCAGTCGAGGGGGAGCGAAAAGCATCCGGGTCACCCCATGCCGACAACGTTGCGCCGTCTCTCCTCGGCGGCGCGTGTCTCGTGCGAAGCTATGAGCCGCTCGATGTCATTGTAATCCCAGTCCGCAACAGCATCATTTGGGTTGTCGTTCATCCCCACGTTGTCGTGAGAACGGAAGAAGCGCGGAGCATTCTGCCGAAAGCGATTGCCCTTGGAACGGCAATTCGTCAATGGGGAAACATCAGCGGACTGACAGTAGGTCTGGCTTCGGGAAATCCGGAATTAGTGGGGAAATGTGTCGAAGATGAAGTTGCAGAGCCGGTTCGCGCGAATTTGATTCCCGGCTTCGCTGACGTCAAGCGCGCGGCCCTTGATGCTGGTGCATATGGTTGCTCCATTTCCGGTTCGGGTCCGTCGATCTTCGCCGTCGCCTCTTCACCACGTTCAGCAAAGCAGATTGGTGAGGCAATGAGGAAAACCTTCGCCCGGGTCGCCCGAGTGGAATGTGAAGTGTACGTTTCCCGCATCAACATGGAAGGTGCGCGCATTGTGTGGATGAAAGAAGCATGAGATTTGTCAGTATTCGAGGTCAGAGCCCGGCCGTCAGTTTTCGCGGCGCGCTGCTGAATGGAATGGCGCCGGACGGAAGCCTCTACGTTCCTGAGTACATCCCCTCCCTGCCGAGAGCATTTCTCGATCATCTCGAGTCACACTCCCTCCACTCGATCGGTCATCACGTCGCTTCCCTCTTTATTGATGAGATACCGAAATCAGCCCTGCAGCGGGTTATCCAGAGCGCGTGGAGGTTTCCGATTCCGCTCATAAAACTTGAGGATGACTTATTCCTTCTCGAGCTGTTCCACGGGCCGACGTTGGCATTTAAGGATGTCGGTGCACGGTTCATGGCTCAAGCTCTTTCCTACTTCTTCGAAACAGAAGAACGAACAATCACCATTGCTGTTGCAACATCTGGCGACACCGGCGCCGCCGTCGCACACGGCTTCCACAACGTGCGCCACACTGAAGTGTATGTTCTGTATCCGTCGGGCAAAATCAGCATGCTGCAGGAGCAGCAGATGACCACGCTGGGTGGAAACATTCATGCCATTGAAGTGGACGGAACGTTTGATGACTGCCAACGCTTGGTGAAACAGGCTCTTGCCGATCAAGAACTCGTACGAGCCACAAACCTGACAACAGCCAACTCGATTAACCTTGGCCGACTGCTACCGCAGATCACCTACTACATCTGGGCTCTCGCACAGTTGAAGAACCTCATGCCCAGCCAAAACGCCGGAACTGCACCAACGGTCATCGTCCCCAGCGGAAACTTCGGCAACCTCACCGCAGCTGTATACTCCAAGTGGATGGGAAACTCTATTGGTCGATTTGTTGCGGCCACCAACGTAAACCACGTTGTCCCAGACTATTTCTCGTCGGGCAC
>JBBTCR010000487.1:2408-4775 GCA_038043105.1 Bacteroidota bacterium | reverse complement strand
GAAGCGATTGCCAAGAAGCTCCGGACCAAGAAATCAGCAATTTCCCGCATTGAAAACCATGCCGAAGACATTCGTCTCTCCACCTTAGGGAAGTATGCAAAGGCCTTGGGTAAGAAGCTCAAGGTACATCTCGCCGATTGAGACTCCACCCTCACCGCGGGCGGCCATGACGCATGGTAACGTTTCGCCGCACCACAGTTTACCCCGACGTTGTTTGTCGGGGCAGTGGTTTTTGGTCCTCAAAACAAACTTCTTCGACATAACCTTAGCATACCAACCCGCACCAAAAACCATTGAGCGACCTCTATTCCGCCGAAGGCGAACCCGCCAGACTGCGCAGCGGGCTGGTGCGCCTCTGGCGCAAATCCTTATCAACAACGGGAGCGCCGTGGTGCGTCGTGTTATGTGAAGTGGCGGCACGCATTCTCATTTGCACTGCAAAGTTGACTAATTTGGTAAACTGTATTATATTATCCATCGGAATCGAAAGGAATCAAGCTATGAGATCCATTGATACAATCGACTTCGGTGAAGCGGTAAAACAACAGCGTAAACAACTGAGTTTACCTATGTCTCGGCTAAGTTCCCGGCTGAAAGTCACAAAAGGTTATTTGTCTCGTCTTGAGTCCGGCAAAACCGTCCCATCAGTGACGATGGTTAAGAAACTCGCAAAGTTGCTCAAACTGGATTCAACGAAACTTGGCATACTTGCCGGGTATCTTCCCTCAGACATTGAAAAGATATTGTATACAAATCCCGTGGCGGCGCCAGCCATTCTCCGTGAGACATTCGGAGAGTACAATAAAGCCGTCTCAACCGCACACAAGGCTCACTATGAATTGGAGCAAAAAGATTGCTTCAAATGGCTCGATGAACGAAAGAGCAATAGCATCCACGCAATTGTGACCGATCCACCTTATGGATTGAAGGAATACACAGCAACTGAAAAGGCCAAACTCCGCAGCGGTAATGGTGGAGTCTGGCGAATTCCACCGAAACTTGATGGATATGAACGACAACCCTTGCCGAGATTCACAGTGCTCAACCAAGAAGAGAAGAATGAGTTGAAACAGTTCTTTTTGGACTGGGCACAAAAGGCCTACAAAGTTCTTGTCCCCGGTGGGCACATTTTCATTGCCACCCATCCATTGCTCTCTCACATAGTGTATGAAGCGATCGAGAAAGCTGGATTTGAGAAGCGTGGAGAAATCATTCGCTTGGTTCAAACGCTTCGTGGCGGAGACAGGCCAAAGAACGCACACAGGGAATTCAGTGATGTAACTGTTATGCCCCGTTCCTGTTGGGAACCTTGGGGCCTTTTTAGAAAACCGTGTGAAGGTCGAGTTCAAGATAACCTGCGCAAATGGAAAACAGGCGGACTACGCCGGGTTTCAGACGATCAGCCTTTCTGCGATGTAATTAAAAGTTCTCCGACGAGAACAGGCGAGCGAGAAATCGCTCCGCATCCTTCATTGAAGCCGCAGGCCTTTATGCGCCAGATCGTGAGGGCGGCGTTGCCTCTTGGTCAAGGTGTCGTTCTTGATCCATTTATGGGAGCAGGCTCAACGATTGCCGCCGCTTGCGCTGGCGGTTACAAGAGCATTGGGATCGAATCGGACCCTAAGTTTTATCGAATTGCGGTGAAAGCAATTCCGCAACTCGCAGTCTTGCCAACAACCAACGCTGGCAGTGTATCAATTCCTGAGAAGTTGGTCGAGTCGCAAGAAGAACTATTTTTGTTGAGCTAGAATATTTTGGTGCTTGCCGACCCCATAGTTTGGCAATCTGTAAAGAAAATTACTTCGCAGCTTTTCTACACCCGATGTTGTGATCGATGCGGTCGGCGTCCGTCTGGATGCACCTTTGCGACCGGAGAACGACCAATCTTTCTTCGTCAGTTTTGCACAGAGAATCTCAACAAACTTTAGCGGAACGACTTCCCCGCCATCTTGCTTGCCCACAACGTAACGGAAGACCATTAGCCAGCACTTTTCCGGGTTGTGTCCCTGCCAGCCCCCTCTCTGAATTGAAGACTTGACTTCGATGCCTTCGTCGCCTTTCAGAATAAGGTTAGAAGAGTAAAAGCCCTTAGGCAACAAATCTGGATGACCACCTACCTTGAGATTCGCAACGAGAGAGTGCGACGCCCTGGCAATATTCTTCACGAGAAATTCGGATAGTATTCCTGAGAGTGAATTTCCAAGTAGCAACTCTTCGAGCGGTCGGAAGCCGCTCGCCGTTAGAAAATTGTTGACACCATTGAATAGCCGATATGTCTCAGAGACAGCCGTTGTCACCTCATCAACTGTTAGATCATATGGGAGTTTGACTTCGGAGTTGATATACTTTGGCTCAAGCTGAGTTGGT
>JBBTCR010000487.1:0-2398 GCA_038043105.1 Bacteroidota bacterium | reverse complement strand
TGAGTTGGTCGTTCCATATTGTCCTATGTTTGGTTTGGGATTCTGGTTGCATCGTTCGGATTCCAAGTTACGATTGCGTCGGGTGTGAATCAACGTGCGTGCCGCCATTTTCACATAACGTTCAAGCAACCACGCAAGGCCGCACTTTATGCTGTTTCTTCTTTGGCAAGAATGTGTGCGGCCTTGAGCGAATACTTTTCATCACGCCAAATCATGTTTGAACTGCGCCTTTGCAAATGAATGAGCGTCGTGGTTGCGGTTGTTATGCGACGTTTGCGGCTACCTTGGTTCGGATAGTTCTTTCGAGCTTTTCGGTGGTACTATTTCGAACCCGAGTTGCTGCATCCAATAAAGATCATTGCTGGCAATCCATTCGTCGACAATCTTGCCACTGGCGACGTGGAGAATGCTCATGCCGGGAACACTAACCGCCTTGCCTGTCGGAGGATGAGAGCCCGGACCGGTGTTGGTAGCATGAATCGTCCATCGAACCGCAACTTTGTCTTTTGCATAAATGACTTCATCAAGCGTGATCGTAAAGTCAGGGTATGCTGTTCGCGGTAGTATCTTAGATTGTGTGTAAAAAGAAAATCGGGTGATCTTCCGGTATATTAGGTTTGCCAACACTAATAACGGAGGGACCACCCGATGATACAGCGCAAGCAACGTACCAAGAATCATGACGAAAAGAAAGCCCCCTCAGCGCAGGAGCTTCGACAAGAGACCTGGGGATCGATTGAGAGGATCGTTGCGCTACTGTTGAAGTTGATGTTCGAGATCCTTTTGGACCAGGCTGCGACAGAGCAGGCCGGGGCTGGTCTCTATGAGCGGACAGGAGAGCGAAAGAAGCATCGGAACGGGACATACAAGCGAAGCCTGACGACACGGTTCGGTGCGATTGAGGAGATGCTTGTTCCTCGTTTTCGTCAAGGAGGCCTGATGCATACGCTGTTTGCCCCCTATCAGCAGCGGACCGATGATGTCGATAAGGCGTTAGGAACATTGTTCTTAAATGGTGTCAGTACTCATAAGTTGAAGGCGATCGCTGAGCAACTCACTGGGCGCCCGGTGAGTGCCCAGACGGTCTCGACGATCATTCAAAAGAGCGATCAAGAGCTCGAAGCGTATCGAACCAAATCCATCGAGGACAGGTATGACTATCTCTTCCTTGATGGCGTTTACGACAAAATCCGTGAAATAGGCTTAGAACGTAAAGTCTTACTCTGTGCTCTCGGTATGACTAAAGACGGCAAGAAAGAACTCCTTTCCTTCCATCTCGTCGATACCGAGTCTGAAGACAACTGGACCGAGTTCTTAATCGATCTGAAGAACCGCGGCCTCAAGGGCAAGGGTCTACGACTCATCACGACCGATGGCAACCCCGGTCTGAAGGCAACGCTCAAGCGCCTCTTCCCCTACAAACGCCACCAGCGTTGCATCTGGCACAAGATGACCAACATTCAGGCCAAGACCAAGAAGCGCAACCGGAAGGCTCTGATGGGCGAATGCAAAATGATCTTCGCAGCCCTCTCACGACAACAAGCCATCCATCGCTTCAAAGCTTGGAAGAACCACTGGGAGATCGAAGAACCAGCAGCCGTCAAGTGCCTGCAGAAAGACCTCCGAGAGTGTCTTAGCTATTATGACTTCCCCAAAGAACACTGGAAGTCGATCCGAACAACGAACGTTCTCGAACGCAGCTTCCGTGAAGTCCGACGCAGAACTCGTCCGATGGGCGGTACCTTCGTCAATCCGGCAAGCGCTGATCGGATCTACCATAACGTCTTTGGACTTCTCAACAAGAACTGGAAAAATCACCCGGCGCCTTTTACACATAACTCTTGACATTTCCGTTCGCCAGTAAGTAATTGCGTTCCTCAGTGAGTCAATACCACGAATCGCTTCAAATCGTGGTGTCATCCGCAGTTCAAAGTTCTGACTGACGACATTTTCCAATCCATCGACATTCCCCGTGTTCCAAGCCATCACGTATCTGTCGATAAGCGGCTTCAATTCTAGTGATGGATCCGGTTGAGCGCAGCCAGATGTAAGAACGCTTGAGGCAGAAAGTGCAACAACCCCCCATCTGACTAGCAAGGTTGGATATTTCATTCGACCCTCCTTTCAATTTGGTGCCGCAAATGGCGCATGGTAAATTAGAAAAGGTCTCACTATCGTGGCGATGGAGATATCCGTACGTTACGCACAACAGGGTTGACATCTCACCAACGAAAGGAGACCTGTATGCTCATTCCAAAGGTAACACGGAGCGCTGCGAGTGGCAAGGCTGCAGTCGAGTATGATCATTATATCGCCATTGATTGGTCGCTGATGACTATGGCCATCGCTCACATGTCGCGACGTAATCAGATTCCTCGGGTCTTTGAACGGCCCACCG
>JBBTCR010000486.1:0-1957 GCA_038043105.1 Bacteroidota bacterium | reverse complement strand
CATCCGAAAGATCTAACCCAATCGTAAGACCAGAATCCCCGTCAGGTGATCTAGCTGGGATTTTTCATTTCCGGTGGATTATGTGATGAAATATTCCAAGCTTTACCGGCGAAGAGCAGTGAGCACGCTACGGTGTTGTCTCTCATTGCAGACTCTGTTAGCTTCGCTACGATGACTTCATCTACAGCAACAATGAAGAAAGCGAGAATTGTATGCCACTGACGATAAAACCTGCGTCTGAAGCAGAATTCGATCTTCTGGCACTTGGCGAATGCATGATTCGATTGAGCCCGCCGGGCCATCAGCGCATCGAGCTGACATCCGTGTTCGAAGCGTATGCCGGCGGCGGAGAGTACAACGTTGCGTACGCACTCGCCCGGTACGGCTTGAGGACAGGGTGGGTGTCGCGGCTTGTGGATAATCCGCTCGGCGCCTTTATCAAAAACCATGCACAAGCGAGCGGCATGGACATCAGCGAAGTCATTTGGATACCGTACGATGGAGCGGGCCGCGCGGATCGCATCGGGTTGAACTTCACGGAAGTGGGGATGGGCATCCGGGCGAGCGTGTCGCTTTACGACCGCGGCCATACGGCAGTATCCCATATGAGACCGGGCGAGGTCGATTGGGGCCGGGTCTTCAACAAGCGGAAAGTCCGCTGGTTCCACACGGGCGGCATCTTCACGGCGCTGAGCGATACGTGCGCAGATGTTGCGCTGGAGTCGATGAAGGCTGCTCACGACAGCGGCACGATCGTGAGCTATGATCTCAACTTCCGCAGCAAGCTGTGGTCCTCAAAGAAAGCCATTGAGGTGACGAAAAAACTTATCCCGTATGTCGATGTGATGATCGGCAACGAAGAGGACTTCCAGAAAGTGCTTGGTTTTGAGGTGGAAGGGGCAGACGAGAGCCTGAAGGCGCTCCCGATTGAGGGATACAAGGAAATGGTCGAGAAGGTCGTCAAAACCTATCCTCACATCCGGGCAGTTGGAACCACGCTTAGAGAAGTTGTGAGCGGATCGGTCAACAACTGGTCTGCCATCATGTATTACGACGGTGTGTTTTATCCATCCAAGAAGTACGAGAATCTTGAAATCGAAGATCGCGTCGGGGGCGGTGACGGATTCTGCAGCGGTTTTGTGTATGGCTTGCTCCACGGTATGGCACCGCAGGAGTGCGTGGAAATGGGTGCTGCGCACGGCGCCCTCCTTCAGACCACACGCGGAGACACGAGCATGGTGACAATAGAGGAAATCAAGCACGTCATGGGCGGGGGCAGCGCGCGAATCAAACGCTAGCGACTGGAAGACCCTGGAGCCAACTCTGCGCACAAGACCATAAGCTTACCAAACAAGGGAAACCTCAAACACCGCTTGTGGGCGGAACGGCCTCCCGCTTTGAATTCAAAAAAAGATCCTCGCTGACGAGAACCCTAAAGAATTCGGGGTGAATCGATGAGGGTTTTTTGATTTTAGGGTGAAATGCTGAGCTGGCGCCCTTTTTTTCTCGTTTTTTTCTCGTTGTGTTAACGCTCAGTAGAAATGTCAGGGTATAACGCCCTGTTGCCTTTCATTCTAAACTGCAGTAGCTTCGTGGTGCAGCATTTATTCGCTGGTCCTATCGACACATCGTCAACGCTTCTGGCAGCCCCGATAATCTCTCAAGGAATCAGTCGTGATCGGGCAAACGATTTTGCATTATCCCGACAGAAATCGGCGGGACGCCAATCCCGCGAAAGGCAGCGGTTCCGCTCTTCAGGAATCCCGCCAATGAGCGGAATCCAGAGAGCGGGAGACGCAAACGGCGCGAAAGCGGCGCAAGATGCGTCTTGGCAAATCAGGGTAATCACGATGATCGGTCAAACAATATCCCACTACAGGATTCTCGAAAAGTCCCGTCCCGAACCAAGTTCGGGACGAGGATGCTCGTTCGGCTCTCCGAGCCGAACGGCACTTGG
>JBBTCR010000485.1:0-1595 GCA_038043105.1 Bacteroidota bacterium | reverse complement strand
ATTCCTGCTCCGACGCCGCCGGCGACCAAGATCGATCCAGCCACAAGGGATTTCAAGCAGAAGTAGAGCGACGCGAATCGCTTCGGAAACGGCCGCATCTGAGGCTTGGGGTACGGGCAGACTGTGATCAACAAATGTATGATGTTCAGCGGCATCTGAGGTGATGATTTTCAGTGCTCGTCCTGAGCGTGGGGCAGGTGCAGTGATCGATGCTGAGCCTGCCCCCGCTTGGGGCATGGCCGTGTTCACCCCGTAGGAGCGGAGAACGGAACGCAGGGATGCGGTCTTTCGATAGTAAACGGTAGTTCAACAAAGCAGGTGGAGGTTTGGTGATCTCCGAGCGAGGTCAGATAACTTTAGAAGGGGCCTTTGACAATGGTAGAGATAAAAAACATATTAGCCCATGCAGTCGAGAAGGAAGCGAGCGACGTTCATATCAATGCGGGTCTGCGGCCCATCATTCGGGTCAATACCGAGCTGATTGAGACGGATTTCCCCGAAATTACGGATGAAAATGCAAGAGAGATCGTTCGTTTGCTGATCGGGCCCGAGAAGTTCGGTATCTTCGAAAAGAGAAGAGACTTCGATTTCTCGACGAGCATCACAGACCCGGACCAGCGGTTCCGCGTCAACGCTCACTTTCAGCGCGACACCGTAGCCATTTCGTTCAGGCTGATCTCGGATCGTGTCCCTTCGCTCGACGAATTGAATCTTCCGGAGAAGATCAAGGAGTTTGCCGATCTCCCAAGAGGCCTGGTGCTGGTCACCGGACATACGGGGGCGGGCAAGAGCACGACCCTCGCCTCAGCGATAGGGCTGATCAATGCCAAGTACAGGAAGCGAGTGATTACCATTGAGGACCCCATCGAATATTGGCTGGTAAACGACCAATGTATGATCGAGCAGCGTGAAGTCGGTTCGGACTGCCCGGATTTTGCGACGGGCCTGCGACATATTCTTCGTCAGGATCCGGATATCATCATGGTCGGCGAAATGCGCGACCTGGAAACCACGAGCTTCACGCTGACCGCGGCTGAGACCGGGCATCTTGTCTTCAGCACGCTGCACACGCCCAACGCGTCACAGTCCATCGAGCGCGTCATTGACATCTATCCGGCGAATCAGCAGACCCAGGCTCGAACCATGCTGGCCAACGCGCTGCAGGCCGTCGTTTCGCAGACGCTGTTCAGGCGGGTTGATGAGCCGGGGATGGTCCCCAGCACGGAAATACTGCTGTGTACCGCTGCGGTTCGAAACTGTATCCGCGAGAACAGGATCTATGAAATACCGAACATTATCGAAACGTCCCGGCGTTTCGGTATGCACACAATGGACAGCAGCATCGCTGAGTTGTGTCTGAAGGGCTACATCGACAAGGAAGAGGCGATTCTGCGGGCGAGCAATCGCGCGAAAATGGAAAAGGCCCTGCAACTGGCGCAAAGATATTGACGTCCGGCCAGAGGGGTGATGACCGGTCTCGTGAAGCATGCGGCCCACGGAATGTTTCATTTCGCGGGCCGGCGGAACATGGCTGGTGCGAGCTCACCGGATGTTTTCGAAGAAGCTGATTAGCTCGGCCTTCAGACTCGCGTGTT
>JBBTCR010000484.1:0-1271 GCA_038043105.1 Bacteroidota bacterium | reverse complement strand
CGGCTTTCCTTTGTAAATCACTTTCAGCACGTTTGCAGCGGAATATCGCACAGCGTTGTTCTCAACCGTGGCAAAAAGATAGTGGGCGTCTGTCTCAAATTCACCGTACGACACCTTGCCAAGCTCGTAGAGGTAGCGCGGGCGAATGTTTTCCATGGCCACCTCCATCTCAAGATCCAGCTTCACGCCCAAGTATGATGTCCGGCCACCCCGATTGATCTCAAGCCCAATTGCTTTGTAGGCAGCAGGCACGTCAAGCAGTCGGATCTTTGAAAGCAGCGCCGCGGCTTGCTCTCCACGTTTGTGAGGGATGAGAACTGAAACAAAGAGTTCTGTATCACCGGCTTTGTAGTGACTGGAAATCGTTTGGTAGATGGCGTGCTCGGTTTGTTGACTTCGGCTGATCGGCTCCACTCCGATGGTCTTTGCATACAATTGGGGGAAATAGACGAGAAGCGATCGCTCGGTTGAAAACTTGATTCCCTGGATGGAATCGGTGGCGGCATCGAAGTAGTCCTCTCCCCGCGAAAATACATGCTGTGCGTGCCAGAGATTGGCAAACGTAAAGTAATCAGAGCGGAGAATCTTGATGCCATCGACAACGACAAAGAAATCGTCTTCCTTGATGTAAGTGATAATGCGATCCCACTGATACCCAAGCTTGTCATCGATCAGTCTAGTCCGGCTCATATCGACTTCCTTGAGATTCAGAAAGTCAATCTTTTGCGTCCGGACCGCCCGGTACGCTCCGGAGTTCTGAACGAATTCCAGAAGCGACTGATTCTTATCCCGTTTGTCCAGTCGGGCTACAACTCGGTTGTGAAAGTAATCCTGCCGCCACGCGCCGTACTTACCGCTGGGAAGGTCATTTCGATAATCCGCGTCGTGCAGCAACAGGGAGCCTCTGCTCATCAGAAGCGGGATGCTGTTCTCGTCAGCGTGACCATGATGCATCTTTTCCTCTTCAACGGAAATGGTCTGGCGAAGGAATTCTCGATGGAGCCATCCGCCATCTCCCTCATCCCGATAATTGAGGAGCAAGTACGTGCTCTGCTGATCCCATCCGTTTCGAAACACAATCTTCTTTCCTACAATATCTTCAAGAGCTTCCTGACTGAGGCTTGTCGGCTGCTTGGGCTTGACCGATTCATCTGCCCAACGATAGGCATCGGAAAGGTAATACGCCTCGCCAACATCGATGATGGAACGGAACTGTTTAGCGGTCTCGAAAATCCTATTTGCAGCCCATTTCATCTCGGGATCTTTGAACA
>JBBTCR010000483.1:0-1788 GCA_038043105.1 Bacteroidota bacterium | reverse complement strand
GCCGCCCAAAAACAGGCCAATATTCGCCAGATGGCATTGCAGAGTGAGCTGAGGGGGACATTGGGGTCTGGTAAACTGTTGAAACGGATGACCAGAGACCACGTGGACCTCCTACAGAATATTGAGTTCGTTCTGGTCTCCCAGTATCGCCGTAATGGCGCTATCGATGATCGCATCGTCGCCGATGCCTTGAGAGCTGCTATCCAGAGCACCATGCCGGCGGACGCTCGCGCTCAATCGCTAACTGAGGGCCTGGAAGAGATCCGCGAGCTCCGTTCCGACGTACCGGACGAGATATGGCGGGACGGGCTGCGAACCGTCCTGCAATCGGTCCACAGGCATTCCAGCCTGAGACCGGGATCAAGAGGTTATCTTGATTTCGTCTCTGATTTCACTCCCTGATTGGCGCACGACGAAGGATGCCCCGGGCGAGCTTGCAGTCTCCACGCCAAGAATGAAAAAAACGTCGTTTTCAGCACTGATAGGGTCTATATCGAGAAGGACCGCAGGTCCTGGCGGGGGATTCATTGCATGGAGTGCGGCCGTCTATAGCTCCAGGAGTATGTTTCTGCCGCCCAAGAAAATGACCCAGATGAGGACCGTCAGCCAGTGAATGATGATCGGCGTCCATAGCGAACGCGAAAGCACATACGAAATGCTGCACGTTAAGCCCAGCAGCGCAACAATCAGCAGAAAGGCCGGGTCCAGGAACAGAGGCGCCGCCGTGGTATTGATCGTCACAGCGTTGGCGGGATGCCACAGGACAAATGCCGCCGTGCTCAGGAAAATGTAGCCGGCGATTCTGCCTTTACTTTGGCCGGCGGCGTTGTTGGGAATGAGGACCCCACGGAAGAAAGCTTCTTCAAGCAACGACGGGAAAATAAAGAGACTGAAGGGCAACACAGCCAAGAGGGGCAAATCGATTACCCGCACTGAAAACAGCCCCGCGTAAGAGCCGATGGCCAACGATGCACACAGATAAATCGGCACAGGGACCAAGCTCTTGAGCGGCGCTCGAAAAGGCGAAATCCGGAAACCTCGCAGCAGATTGTTCTTGAGATAGGCTAACATCGTCACTCTCGTTACGCCTCGGTAAAGCAGGGGTTGCTGTGTACATTATCGTTACGAATCTTTCTCGCATCGCACCTTCGATATCATCAGCACTCAGCGGTCCGGGCCGTTGGTCCGTAGAATCCCACGACCTATCCGCCCGGACGAAAGATTCTACGATAATCAGCCAAACATCACATCAATTCTGTTAAGATAAGGCCCTGCCGGACCATGAACTTTATGAAAAAGAATCGCTATAATCAAGTGGCGTGAAACATCGCACTCTTTATGGCTTTCAGAAACAGCCGGAAAGATTGAATTCCCGGATGGATTTGATACTCTATCTGAAAAGAGGCATGGAAGAGAGGGCCCATGGATGCTGGGCCGGCTTCGCCAGGCCCCGTACTCGAAGGAAAGGAATCCAAATGAGTGAAAACAACATAATCAACGGCGAACAAGTCGAGAATTTGAGTGATGAGGCTGAGAACGTATTGGACGGCATGAGCGATAGAATCACCGATACGGTCGAAAGCATCGCGGAACTGGCCGATGAAGTGGAGGAGCTCAGCAGCGAGATCAAGTCGCTATTGGACGACCTGAGAATCGTGCAGAGCAGAATAGAACAGAAGAACAGGGATAAATTAGAGCCCCTGATCGATCAGTTGGAAGGCGTATATAAAGAGCTTGAGACCGCCGTCTGGACGATGGAATGTGCAACGGAAGGTTTGCCGGAGGACA
>JBBTCR010000482.1:0-4912 GCA_038043105.1 Bacteroidota bacterium | reverse complement strand
ATCCGGTCACGCAGGCCGGGGTACAGGGGGGTGAATGATTCTGAAAAGGGGGGGGTGAATCAATCTGAAAACCGGCAGAATGACGATGTTCTAAGAATATTGTACCGAGTTGGAACGCTCTTCATGCATGAACCCATCGGACTTGGACCCATTGAGGCTAGTTCGAGGAAGATCCAAAATATTGATGTTACCCATCTCGTTGGCGGTCACAGTCAATTCAAACCTTTATTACCAAAATATATCTGTTCATAAATTCTCGGCACGTCATCTATCATTTCGACTTCGACGCCTTTACCGGGAAAGAAATCCCCGATTTCGGCGTCGCCGCGACAGGTACTGTCGTCCCTCCTCCGTAAGATGGTCTGCAGGGTAGAAAAATCAACCCCTGGACCAGGAGGAAAAGATGGGCAGCGGAAAAGTCGCAACGGTCGCGGAACTCACCATCGGCGCGCCGCAGACGGCGCTCAACCTCACGATGTTCCCCCTCTCTGGGAACCCGGCGTGCTCGCTGGATTACCTTCTCGTCGACGCCCGTTCCCCGAAGTCCGCCGCGGCCACGAAAGCGAAGCTGTCACAACCGTCCTCAAGGAGATCTCGACGTCGCTCTTCGAGAAGTACGAGCCGGTCGGGGTGGGGGAGGACTGGCGGTACGATGGAAAGCTCTCCTTCGGGAAAGCGCTGCATTTCCGCGAGGAACTGGTTCACCTGTCGGCGTTCAGGAAGTAGGGATGAGGCTGGCACGCTGAGCACCTCATCTGCATATTCCGGAGCAAATTGACCACCGATTCCGCTCGAAACTGACCATACATTCCGCTCCAAATTGACCAGCTGTTCCGGTTGAAACTGACCACTTTGTGAGCAGGAGGTTCTTGTATAATAAGAATATATTATTCAATTGACACCGATAGATAAGTTTATTATACATTATAGATGGAGGGACCAATGGCTGACATCGACCTGGCGAGACGGCTGAAGAGTGCCCGGGAGGCGGCTGGCTTGTCGATTGCGGAAGCCGCTTCCAGGATGGGTTTCGCAAACTATCAGACCTTGAGCAACATCGAGAAGGGGGAGCGGGAGGTCAAGGCGAGCGAACTGGCACGCTTCGCCAAGAACTATTTCTGCTCTCTCAGTGGGTTGCTGCTCGGTGATGCTGCTCCGGAACCCGAGGTACATTTCCTCTGGCGCAGGGTACCTGCAACTGAGAGGAAGGTCGAGGTTGAAGCTTCTATCAGGCATCGATTCGAACAGTATCATCTACTGGAGCAACTTCTCGGCATAGCGCCGGGCGGAAGTGTAATGCAGTTTGCAATCGAACCGGCCAATATACTGACTAATTCCCAAATCGAAGTGTTGGCCGAGAGGATCGGTAACACCCTGAATCTTGGCAGTCGTCCCGCGCTCTCTTTAGGGATGGTCATGGAGCAGGTGCTTCAAATAAAAATTCTCTATGTGGATTTGGCGGAATTCGGTTCAGCGGCCGCCACGGTCCATGCTCATTACGGGGCGGCGATAATCGTCAACAGCGACGAAGCTCCTTGGCGTATCAATTTCACGCTTGCTCATGAGCTATTCCATATCCTCGCTTGGAATGCGTTTCCCCCAACGGAGATCGAGCAGAACATGGCGCTTTTCAGAGATATGGAGCGGAAGGCAGACCGCTTTGCCTCCTCCCTTCTATTACCGGGCAGCGAGGTCCGCAAAGAATTGGAAAGCAGGATCGTCAATCGGAAGCTCGAATATGCCGATCTGATCGATGTGGCCCGCGAATTCGGCGTATCGACGCAAGCGATGCTTTATCGAATGGCTAATATGGGCCTTATACCGTGGGAAATCGCCGACGAAGCTGCAAAAAGCGAAGAACTGACGACATTGGATCGTCGTAAAAGAAAGAGAGGAGAAAGCACCAAGCCCACGTCGGACCGATTCATCCGTCTTGCGGTCAAGTGCCTCAGGAAGGGTCTTATCTCGCGCGGGAAATTCGCCGAGATACTGGAAATCGAACGACCTGAAATCGATCGCATTCTTGAGCTGGGCGGGTTGACCGAAGCCGAAGGAGCCGCAATTGAAATTGTGGCTCCTTGACGCGGACGTTGTCATTAAATTCCTGGAACTCGGAATTTTTGACCGCTTGGTGAAAAGTCACGAGGTCCACGTTACGCCAACTGTGGTGGAAGAAGTGAAGTACTTCTACCGGGACGACGAACAAGTCTTCGTCGATTTTAGGCGGGAATATATAGCAACTGGGCTCGTTAGGGAATCGTCCGCGACGGCAGACGAGATCAAGAACATACTCCTCCGCATCCCTCCTTTGAAGCGGCAGGTGATTCATGACGGAGAACTCGAATCTCTCGCCGTACTTGTCCGTGAAATGGATTTAATCCTTTGCACCTTCGATAGCGTAGCTATTCGATCGCTCCCTTTCCTTGGGGTCGACGAGAGAGCGATTTCCGCGGAGCGTCTTCTTCAAGTCTCTGGGCTGACGCTGTCGCCCGCCCACAAGCTCGACCCACGACTATCGGAAGACTATTTTCGGAACAATTTGGAGCAGGGACGTTGCGAATATGTACTGGCATTCGGCAGAAAATAAAAGCACAGGACGATTCATGGATCAGAAAACTAATGGAACTCCCTTCAAGGGAGTTCGAAAGGAAAAGTTGGACAAAGTAGGAACATGAAGGCCTACCTGAGCAAGTCGCTCTATATCCGTGACCTCCAGTGCCATAAATCCCTGTACCTAGACCGGCATCGGCCGGAGCTTCGCGCGCGGTGACGCCGGAGCTCGAGGCGCTCTGGGCAAGCGGGCATGAGGTCGGCGTGTATGCCCACATGCTGTTCCCCGGAGGAGTGGGCTCCTTGTTTTCGTGAAGGCGGACATCGTTGCCCGGCACGCCCACGGCACGGAGATCGCCGCGAGGACGTTCCGAAGGGCCGACGAGCTGTTCCCGGAAGACGAGGCCATCCTGACCCGCAGGATCGGAACGCTCTGGACGTATGCCGAACTGTGGCGGGTCGCATCGAAAAACGAGTATCCGAAGATACTCGAGCTGACGGCCGGCCTCTTCGCCGACCGCTACGTGAAGAGAACGATCCCTCCCGACCCGGAAAGGGGCTACGCCATCTACGCGGGCCTGGCATCGCTGAGGCTCGTCGGCAGGGGAAACGAGGCCGTCGCCCTGCGTTTCGGAAGGATCGTGGAGGCGAATCTCGAACCGGGGGAACTTGCCCTGGCCGTGGCCTGCGGGTACGCGGATATGTTCGGCCGCGGACCCTGGCACAACGGGGACATCTGCAGGTGGAGCGAGGCCCGGCTTCGGAGGGTCGCCGGGGAACTTTCCCGCGCCGGGGTCGATCCGCTGGAACTGGTGCACGTGGTGTACATGGGCAGGGAATGACAAAATGGAACCGTTTTCTGAGGAGGCAGTGGAGGAAGCGGAGGCGAACCAAGGCCTTACCGGGCGGAAAGGGTGGAGGCGATGAGCGACAAGATTCGCACCAACTTCGACGGATACATTCTTAAAGACGGCCGGTTCGTGTCCATCGAGGACGCGGACTCGATCTACCGGGAAATCGTCGCCAACGTGGACGATAGGGGGAAGGTTCAAGGGATCCTCCGAGGCCTGGTCGACGAATGTCTCGGAAAGGGATTGCTGAAGGCGGCGCACTCGTATCTGGAGAAGGAGTTCTCGATCACCGACGACCCGCAGGGGCAGGCGAGAATTCATCTCGCCGCCGGGCTCATATTCGAGAAAATGGGGGATTACCGATCCGCGATCGAATGCTGCAGGGAAGCATTCGCGTTGCCCAGGGAGAAGGACCGGACATGGTACTTTCTGCACAACAACCTCGGATACTGCCTGAACCAGCTGGGGGGACATGACGAGGCGGAAAGAATGTGCCGGGATGCCATCGAGATCGATCCCGGAAGGTACAACGCCTACAAGAACCTCGGAGTTGCCCTGCAGGGGCAGGGGATATATCCGGAGGCTGCCGTTCTCTTCCTGCGGGCGGCATTCGCCTTTCCTCCCGACCCCCGCTCCATCGGGCATCTGGAGGAACTCCTGTCGAATCACCGCGAGGAGGTAGAGCGGGAGATCCCGGACATCGCCGAGCACCTCGCTGCGGCGATCGATGCGCGACAGAAGCTGATGCAGTGATATCCGAAATATGTAATTGGGAAGATTTCCGGAGAGCAGGTCATAAATCCCTGTACCTCGACCGGCATCGGCAGGAGCTTCGCGACGGGCCGATGGATTTTCTGTCCGGTATTCCATAATGGAATTGAATCGGCTATCCTTCCAGGAGGAGGGAATATGAAGCTTGAGCTGACCGCCGTATTTCGCAAGGTACCCGAAGGGTATATTGCCTTCATCGAGGAGTTGCCGGGAGCAAATACTCAGGGTGCCACGCTTGATGAGGCGCGTGTAAATTTGAAAGAAGCCGCCATGCTTGTCCTCGATGCCAATCGCACCCTTTCCGCAGAAGAGATGCGGGGAAAGAAAGTAATCAGAGAGCCTCTTAAGATATCCGCGTGAAACGCATCGACCTGATCCGCCACCTGGAGAAGCACGGATGTGAGCTACTCCGGGAGGGTGGCAATCACAGTGTCTACGTTACGGAACGTGTCAACGACTTTGAGACACTCCCGGTCAGAATTTAATGTGCAATTCATCGATCGATCCGTCTCCGGCCTTGGGCTTGTTGATCCAGACCTCGGCGGGTAAGGCAGGCGGTTTGGGAACCCCCCGGACGAACCGCTCCGGCATCGTCTCGAAGGCTTTCACCAGAACCGCCTCCCGCTCGGCATGTCGTTTCTCCGCGAACCCGAAGTGAACGTCGTAGGGAGTCAGCAACCCCAGGCCGCCATGATGATGCATCGTGTTGTACCACTCGAAGAAGTCGATCAGGAAACTGC
>JBBTCR010000481.1:0-7666 GCA_038043105.1 Bacteroidota bacterium | reverse complement strand
GTACGAACGGAAACCTGCGGCTACGGCCCTGATCCGAAGCCATCAACGGTCCACAACACCGAGGCAACTCCATTTCTTATCGAATCATGTCTTTAATATATTCTTCAACCACGTCGCTTTCCAAAACAGCTTCTCTTAACTTATCAAGTATGGCCGTGCCTATAACAGATTTTACCTTAAGATGCCGTGACTTATACTTCCTTTCCAAATCCCTTATGTTTCGAGGAAAAACATAATTACAGTCGACTATCGATTCTTTAGAAAAGTCAGGGTGACTTCCTTTTTTTATTATGACCACCGTTTTGGGACGCCACAAAGACCGATTGCCGACGATCTTTTCGACTTGAGACGAAACGTATAACAGCAATATCGGATTTTCCGTCGCGGGGTTTTTGTTTATAGCAATAAAAAAATGGGAAGAAGGCAGTTCCTCGTCAGCAAAAAAATAAACGGAACCCGGTTGGATTGTTGCTTGAAGACCGGAAGGAACTCTGGCGCTCATGCAGGGCCGCCCACTCAGCCCAGCATAGCTTCGATTTTCGAGATCTCCTTGATATGCGCTAACCTTGCCGCTTTCTCTTTGCCTGTCAAGTCGAAGCACTTCTCCACATCTGCTGTAGGGTCTTCGAAGAAGTCTTCGTACCGCATCTTGACGCGCGTGACACTTTTCTCAACTAACGCGCTCTCATGCTTCTTCCACTCTGGATAGAGGTGGGTGATCTTAGCAAGCCTGAAATCATTGACGCGCCCGAACTTCTTCCAGGCAAACTCAAGGCTTTCCAGATCGCTGTTGGAGAATATCTTCTTATCGTATTCCCCCTTTGATACTACGTCGTGTCCACTCGGTTTAATGAAGGAGGAAGCGTACTCACGTTCGCTATCGCCAAGGAATTCGCTGAATTCGGCGATGTCCTTTACGCTAGATGCGACGGGACCATACGGCATGGCGAAATACTCATCATTAGTTATGGGTCTTCCATACTTCCTGAGATGGTATCGATCCGCGAAGAATATGAGCTTGAGCGCCCTCAGTTTGCTTATCCTTCCTCCGGCCTTGATGGCAAGGAAGTTAAGGGCCTGAGCCGCCTTCTTGTGATTGAATTGCAGATGTATACACATTCTTCGCAGAACCTCGTCCGCTTGGATCGGGTGCCTTCTATACTCTTCGGATGTCGTGTTCGTAACTTTAGATGCCGTTTATGAGCGGAAGGCGCCTCAAGAGCGCCAAGATTAATCGGGGGGCCAAACCTCTACAAATCGTCCATACGATAACAGAGGGCATCTCGCCACCGCAAGGAGAATTATTCCCCGTAGGAATATTTTGTTTTACGGGATTGCCTATCCGCAAGGGCCGACGATCGTCATCCCGAGCCCCTGAAATTTCGCATGCACATCTCATCCCAATGAGACAACGGTCGCTTCCCCGACATTGGCATACCGGTTGGGCACACAGGTGAAGATGATGATCTGACATTCTTTGGCGGCCTTTGCCAGAACAGCGCCCATCAATTTCAACCTTTCCGGGTCCGTATAGCCCAACGCATCATCCAGAATAAGGGGGGTTCCACCGTCCTTAGCGACTATCATCGAGCAGGCCGCGCGGAAGATTAAAGAAAGCTGTTCCTTCGTACCACCGCTTAAGGAGTCAAACGGCACCGTAATTCCCTTGGCCGTCCGACTGGCAATCAAAAGATCCTCGCTCACATCGACCTGGAAGAAATCGTCGAATACCAACCGGCCAAGGTATTCGATCTTCTCCTTGAGCGGGGCCACGTAAGCTCTCCGCGCCTTGTCGCGTTCATCCTTCATGATCTCGGTAAGACATTTGGCGGCCGAAGCTCGTCGGAACAGGGCTATGTTGTCCTTCTCCTCGCGCCCGAGCCGACTTTGCGTCGTGTGGAGTTTTTCATGCAGCCCTTCTTCACCGAAAATCTTCAGTCTGGTCTGAACCTCCGTCAGCTCCGTTTGAACGGCGGTCCGGCGATTCTGCGTCGTCTGCAAGGAACCTTTTGACGTCTCTGCCAATGCCTTCACCCGATCGGGATTTTTCGCTTCCAAAGATTTCTCAGCGGACCGAACGTCGAATTCTTCGGAAGACACGATACCGCCAGCTTTCGCAAGGTTGGCCTCAAGCGCATCATCTGGAACAGCCTTCCTGGTTCGATCGAGGTTTTCCTGTGCAGAATTAAAGTTTTTGGCCAGCATATCTAGCTGTACTCGCACTTCCTGATGTTTCGTATTCAAGCCTTCACGCACGTCGCGAGCAGCATCAACGGATTCGCGCGCCATTTCCAATTCCCTGGTCATCTTCTGTTGGTTCGCCTCGGCATTTGCCCGTTCCTTCTTTGCCGACTCCAGGTCGGCGCAAAGCACGGGCTTCTTCAAACGCTTGGCAAGGTAGTCAGGCACGCTCTGCTGAAGACCAATCATCTTTCTCTCAAGCTGTTCGTAAGTCAGGTCTCGAAGATTATCCTCCTCGACCTGTTTCTTGCGGTCGACCTGCCTCGCTGCTTCACGGCGTTCTTCGAATACCCTTCTTGCCTCGTCTGGATTTCTGACTCTAGCGGCCGCACAAGCGGTCTCAAGAGCATGCACAGCTTGCGCAACCTTGCTTGACAGCCCCTCCGTGCTGGAACCCGCGGTTATCTCGATGTCGAGTGTCCCCGGGATGGTCAACCGCGTGCTGTCGGCAACAGATAGTGTTCGTACTTCACCCTTGCCGAGGGCAACGGCCGCGTCGTCAATCCGCAGGCTACATTTAGTCAAACCTCTAAGGAGAACGCTCGGCGCCCCTGTCTCCAATTGCGCGTTTGCCGCCAGCAATCCACGTTCAGCCTCCTGGATTGCCTTCAAGGTGCGAGAGTCCACCTTGGTCCGCGCCAACAAATCCTCCGCTTGGACGGCGTTCTTCTTGGACTGGTCAATGCGGTCCTTGCGCTCCCTGAGTTGTTCAAGATGCAGTTTGTTGTTGTAGTAATCGAAATCGGCTCGCCGAAGAGCAGCAAGGGCGTCCGCGTCCTTTCTTCTCTTGTCGGCTTCACCGAAGATCGCCTGTGCCTTCTTGAGTTCATCCTCTGCCTGGTTCAGCGCCGAAAGCGACATCACACTGGACTCTTGGAGTTCCCCATGACCCTTGGCAGCCTTGGCAACCGCATCAATTAAACCTTGACGCGCTTCCTTGTCGCGGCGTGCTGCTTGCTCAGACTTCTGAGCCGACTCCATCTTCAAACGCGCCGCTGTAAGTGCATTTTCCAGTGTGGCAATATCCTCAAGAGAAGCGTTATGCTCTCCAATAGTCTTCTCTTGCTCTTCTTGCAGTTTCTTCAGTTGTCTCAGCTCTCGCTGAAGGGATGCTGTCCTCTCGATATCCTGTTCAAGATCGCTCACCTGCTTTTCGATCCTGGAAACCTCGACCTGCATGTCTACCTGAAGTTTGCGCGCTTCCTGAAGTTCCTTTTTTTCGGTCCCACGCTCCGTAAAATAACGTCCATATTCTTCCCGAACTCTATCGAATAGACTCTCCTCTCGCGGATCGGCAGAGCGTCCGCCTGCCACCTTGTCCAATGAAGCCGATAGAGATGTCTGTTTCGTCAGGTCGGGCTGATGAATAGCGTCTCCTTGCTGAATGGTCAACGCCTTCCATAGGTCAACATCGAGCGTTTCTCGGAAGATGGCCTCCGCCCGTTCATGAGCCTCACGCCCAGTAAGGTTTTCGTGTTTCGGCCTGGTGACAGTGAGCCTGGTTTCGGGCTTCCTGTAGAAGCGCTTGAAATAGGTGAAGACGTATGGACCGCTTTCCGCCTCCAATTCAATTTCCGGCCCCTCATCCCGGTGGACAGGCCTCACAGCCTCAACATTGCGGTGTTTGCTCGAATCGGTATACTCGAAGAGAAGCCCTATCGCCTCACCGAGACTTGTCTTTCCCGCCTCGTTTGGCCCTTCCACAAGGGTGATCCCTTGGGAACCAAACTTCACTTCACATCCCTCTATACCCCTGTAGTTTGCGACTCGAAGCCGAAGGAATCTCATGCACCCCCCCTCGCCAGCCGGAGAAGGAGCATAAGTGATTCGCGGGCCGTGGCAGATTCCTCTCCACCCTCCGCTATCATGCTTCGGAGTCGTTGTACTGTCCCATCGGCGAAGCCTGAGAAACCCAGATCTGCGAAATCCGCGTCGTCAGGGACCACAAGGAGGTCGTCTTGTCGGGCGTCGAGAGCACCGAACAAATCACTCGCTTCAAGAAGGTGGTTCTGAATCATGCTATGCAACGACAATGTGAGTGAACCCACAAGATGCAACTTAACGACGCTACATTCCTTGTCCCCGAGTTCTTCCAGCCATTTCCGGAGCATCTCCACATCATGGCCTGAGTTCAGGTTAACGCCTCTTCGTTCGATGAAATGCCATTGGCCGATCGGCACCTCTTTGGTGGCTACACGCTCGCTGCCAACCTCGATGACAAGGGCATATCCGGACTGCGTTTCGGAGAAGTCTGTGGATACTGGTGTCCCGGAGAACCACACGCGTTCCCCGCCGCCAACCTTGGTAACGGAATGGCGATCTCCAAGAGCCACAAAATGAACTTTTCCCTCGTTGATTACACGTTCAATCGCGGCAACTGCAATAACCCCGGCCGATTCCGGGTCAGGTGCAAACAGATCGACGGTGCCATGGGCCATGCAAATGCGTAAAGTTTCACTCGCCGGGGAAAGATTGTTGAGAGCGTCTTCGATTGGATTGGTAATAAGCCGCTTTGATGTCCACGGAGCACCAACGATTTCAACACCGTCGGCCGCCTGTATGGGGGTCGCATTCTCAATGACATGAACGTGTGCAGGCTTGCGCTCCAGGAAGGTGCTTGACCGGTACACTGATGCCGCGTTCAGTGGGTCATGGTTTCCTGGAAGGAGATATACCGGAACGGACACATCCTTGAGGGCCTCCAATGCGCGAGCAACTGTTTTTCTGTCCACCTGGTTTGACTCGAAAACATCTCCGCAGACCAGCATGAACTGACAGTGTTCTTCCTTGGCAACTCGTCCCAGGGTCCGAATGGCGTCGAACCGCGCTTGGCTGAACCTCTCTTGGGCACCCTCCGATAGGAAATGGCGGGTCATTCCCAATTGCCAATCGCTTGTATGCAGGAAGCGAATCATCGGTTCTTTCCTCTCGTTAGCGCTTTGAGCTGGCCTCATCCCGATAGGTATAGGTCACGGTCAGGCCTTGGAGTGTTTTGTTGTCCGAGATCACGTCATGGGGGATCAACAGATACGACCACGGTTTGCCGCCGTGTTTCAGCTCATGCGTTGTCGCGTGCCTGCACCACTCCGCCGCGGCTCTGGCCTTGGCTTGCACTTCGTCATCCGTCAACTCCGAAGCGTTCTTCGGTTCGCAGAGATACTTCGCTGTCGTCGTCTCCGCAACGAAATCAGGCTCGTAGGAAGCTTCGCTCGAGTAGTGAATCTGGAAGTCGCCCTTTGCAGGCTTGAACCACTTCATGACTTCTTTGCTGTTCTCCAATACCACGGCGAATCGCCGCTCCGGGTCTGAATCGAACTTCTGGACCCGGTAGAGGCACCTCCTGAATCCGCTGAAAAGCATTCTGCGGATGTCTTGCTTGTCGGCTACCGGCGCGCGGAAATCCCGCTCGGTCTCCCCGGCCGGGGCCGAGTAGTTATTGGGGCAGAGCGTCTTGAAGCCCTTGCTAACGTGGGCTTCGTAGGCGGTCGCCTTCTCCTCGTAATGGTCCTGCATCTGGGCGTGCAATAGGTTCACCAGCGCCTGCTGGTGGTACTGCAGCACGTTCAACACCTCTTCCTCGTTCTTGAGATAGGACCGCAGATGCGCCACGACCTCGTCCGCCAACTTGTAGAGCAGCACCGCGTGATCGTCGTAGCAGATGTCGTTGAAATCGATGAGGCCGCGCACGAGGTAGTCTTCGAGCCGGTCCTCCGGCACGACTCCCGTGCCGCTCATGAGCCGGTGCTGTTCCCGGCGGTGCAACTCCTGGATAAGAATTTCGTTTTCCACCGGCTGCAGGCGCACGCCGGACAAGTCGAGTATGACCTCCCGGTATCCCCGCGTCACGTCGCCCATGGGCTGGACAGTGATCCGCGGGATGTCGATGGAAAGGTCTATATACATGACGATGGTCTTGGACACGACCTTGTCCAGGTTCACCTGCTCCGCAACGCCTTCCATCTCCATTTGCGCCGGAGTGATCATCTCCTTTACCTTCTCGACTATCTGCTCCTGGATTTCCGGCTTGGCGAGGTCGGCAGAACGCGGCAAGCGTTCGAACTCTCGTCGGATGACTTCGATCGTCGCCTTTGCCGCCTCCTGTTCTCCCGGCGTCTCGAAGAGAAACCGTTGCTTCCCGACACGTTCCGTCCTGTCAGGGGTTGACGGGGACTCCACAATGCGGTTGATGATCTCCGGCTCTACCACCACGACCCTGGAACGCTCATCGCTGACGTAGACGACCTTCAGACCACCCCGGATAACGGAGTCGGGACTGTTGGCGTAATCCACGATCTCCTGGAATCTGTCGTGCGAGACGATGGTCAGGCGGTCCACTGCGCCCACACCCGTCCGCTTTCCGTAGGGGAGGCGAAGACCGCGACCGATGGACTGTTCCACCAGCGTTTGCGAGTTCGCCGCCCGAAGAGGAACGATGGTGTAAAGGTTGGTGACGTCCCAACCTTCCTTGAGCATGTTCACGTGGATCACGATCTCCGTCGGGTTCTCCGTCTTTTCGACGGTGATGAGTTGTTCGACGGTTTCGTCCGCCTCTTCCCCCTTGAGCTTGGAGTGCACGGTGATGACCTTCCCCTTATAGCGACCCTCGAAGAAGGTCTCATCCTCGATGGTCTTCACCAGGGCGTTGGCGTGCTCGGTATCCCGCGCGATCACGAGCATGAACGGCTTCACGATCGGCTTGCCGTTCTCGCGGGCGTACACCTCCAGCTCGACCTTGGTGTTCTCGTGGATGCGCATGCCGTCTTCGAGCTTCAGCCGCTCCATCCCGGCGGCGTCGTAGTTGCGGGCGTCGAAGTTCTCGCGGGTCGCCACGGCGGGTTCCTTCACAAACCCGTCCGCCATCGCATTCGAGAGTGGATAGCTGTAGATCACATTCTGGAAGGGCTGTATCCCGCCGCTCCGCTCCACATGAGGCGTAGCCGTGAGTTCGAGGCCGAGGATGGGCTTCAGCTCGCTGATGGCCTTCATGCCTGCCGAGGCCCGGTATCGGTGCGACTCGTCCATGAGAAGCACGAGGTCGTCGAGCGTGGACAGATACTCGAAGTAGCTCTGCCCGATGTACTCCTGAAGCCGCCGGAAGCGGGGGATGTTGCTCTTGGCGGCCCCCTTGGGGGTCTCCATGCTCGTGATCTTCGAGATGTTGAAGATGTTGATGTGCACGTTGTCGTGCCCGAAGAGCGTCCTTTCCCGGATGCCGCGCCCGCTATCGTAGTTGTCGCCCGTGATGATCTCCGGCGGGCTGACCGCGAACTCGGCAATACCTTGGAAGACATACTTGGGCGTGTTAGGCGTGAAGTCCGCGATGAGCTTGTTGTAGATGGTTAGGTTTGGCGCGAGCACGAAGAAGTGCCGGATGCCCTCGGCCTTGAAGAGGTAGGTGATGAAAGCGCCCATAAGGCGGGTCTTG
>JBBTCR010000480.1:0-1274 GCA_038043105.1 Bacteroidota bacterium | reverse complement strand
AACTCGGCATAGCGGCCCGCCACAGACGGCGTATCAACCGATTCGTTCTTTGTCGTCGAGTCGATTCGCGTGAATGTCAGGGGAATCGATACCTGGGCTCTGAACACTGAATAGTACGACACCGAATCGCCCGGAGGCTTCGTCCAACTGAGGAATACCTTTCCCCCTGATTCCGGTTTGGCATTCAAGACAATAAGGTGAGAGACAATCTGCGCCTCTGCTACGAAGCCTCCCACGACGACCGCAAGCAGCAGGACGAAGACGATAGCAAGTTTGCGCGCCATAGTTGTTCCCCCTTCTTTCTTGTACTCTTGGAATGATGTAGGCCGTTGGGGATTCCCGAAATCTTGGAGTTTTCGAAAATCTCCCTTCACCAAATCAAACTCTTTTCAACGTTTCTATTGTTGATTCTGGTCACGCGGTCGAAAACCCTAGACAGGCATCTGGCATTGAGGCAGTCAGACTGAAACGCCTGAGAGCCCGTGTCATTCCAGCCATTCCGTCAGAAGTAGATCTTCAATGTTACAACTGATGACTTCTTGGTTTTCACAAGCACCATATTCTTCTCCGTTATCACTGTTGCCCCATCGGCTTCAAGGAAGTTCGAGAGCATGGCCTTCTTCGGCGACTGCGGAAGCATCAGTGTCGCCTGCGACTCTTCGCCACTGGCGTCATACCATTGCACGACCCAAGCGTCAGAATCTTCAGCTTTCTTGATAGATGTGAGAACGAGATTGGAAGGAGTGAGTCGAACGAACGAATGCGATTCCGGCAATTTCCCCTTGTGAGCGTCGCTGATCACCCCAATCAACGGGTTGTTGAATTCATAGCCGCGCCTCACCGTCCCAGCGCTGCGCCACGTCCCTTTGTGCGGATAAAGTGCATACTCTATAGTATGCTTCCCGCGATCCGCTGTCGGGTCCGGCCACTTGGGAGAGCGCAGCAAGGAGAGCCGGATGACGTTGCCTTTGATATCGTAGCCGTACTTTGAGTTGTTGAGCAGGCTTACTCCGTAATCTTCCCGTGAGACATCAGCCCAGCGGTGTGAGGGGACCTCCACCTTCGACTTCTCCCAGCTATCCCTCAGTTGCGTTGATCGCCGGATTGTCCCATACGGGATCTCATACGTCGCGACGGTATCCGTCACTGCCAGCGGGAACGCGACCTTCAAGAATGTTTTCTCCTCCCACCAGTCGACATCGGTCTTGAAATCAATGCGCTCTATCCCGTTGTACAGAATGACGTCTTGAGTGAAGAACGATGATGGAAAATCT
>JBBTCR010000479.1:0-7188 GCA_038043105.1 Bacteroidota bacterium | reverse complement strand
GGGTGTGTGTTGTTTTGGTCAGAACCCGACCGTTTTCGTTTTTGCGTAACATCCGTTAGGAGGTGGGAATATGAAATTGTTCTATCGAAGAACTCAGATCGGTTACATCCTCGATACAGGACTAATTCTGACATCGCTCGTCCTGGGTGTGACGATGGCCTTGTCAGGCTTCAATTGGGCTCCGTTTGTCCTCCTCTTGGTTCTGGCGGCGTGTGTTCCACTATTCGGAGCACTTACGGTCGTCGTTGCAGAGCAGACTCTGACGATACGATTCGGCGTAGGGATCATTCGCAAAAGCTTTTCGCTCGACGAGGTCAAAGCGTTTCGTGAAGTGGAGAATCCTTGGACATATGGATGGGGAGTACGCTTGACTCCGCACGGCTGGCTGTACAATATCTCTGGACTGCGGGCGGTGGAGATCGAGATGATAAGCGGAAAGAAGTACCGCATAGGTACGAATGAGCCCGAAGCGCTCATCGATGCCTTGCGGCAAGCGGTTGGTCCGCGGAAAGCGACGGGCTAGGATCCCAGCAGACAGCGCACTCTCGCCTGTTCGTGCCAGTCGTAACACCCTTCGACTACGTCCCAACCGAAAACGTTGGAACTCCCTGCCCGCCGGCGGCGTTCAGGCGGGCGCTCAGGGTGAATCACGTTCTTTTTTAGAGCTCTCTCGCGATCTTCACAAACTTCTTGTACGGTAGCGCGGCCCACGTCTCGGCTTTCACCGCGCCTTTCGACATCGTGATCATTGAGACCTTTGCTGCCTCCTCCTCGTTCGGTGCCTCGTAGATGTCCATAAAATCGAACGGACCGAGGAGTGCGTAATGGTCGATCCATTTCACGTCCGGGCACTTCTTCTTGATTTCCTGGAACCACTTCCGCCCGATCGTCTCCCGCTTATGCGGATCACCGAGGCTTTGGGATGAGAGTTTCGTCAAAAGAATGAATGTAGCCATAGTCGTTACTCCTTTCTCAGGTCGTTCAACATTCTAGGCAAAGTCATCCTGAACGAAGTGAAGGATCTAACCATCACGGAATGTCATCGTACCACCCCTCACTCAGATCTTTCCATTCTGGATTCTCTCCCTCGATCAATGCGATCTTTTTTGAACGCAACCACCCTTTTATCTGTTTTTCGCGAGCAATCGCTGAGTAGGCGTCACCGAAAATCTCGTAATAAACCAAGAGCGTCAGATTGTATCGACTGCAGAAGCCACGCACCAACTTTTTCTTGTACTCAAACACGCGGCGCACGACATCATTTGTTATTCCTGTGTAGAGAGTACCGTTTTTCTTGTTCGTCATTATGTAAACGTAGAATTGCTTCGCGCTTCATGCAAGGATTTTCAGATTCTTCACTTCGCTACGCTCCCTGCCCGACTACCGTCAGGCAGGCGGGCGTTCAGAATGACGAATGGCTGGTCATTCATTGGGCCAGATGTTTCTGCGCGGCTGCTACTCCGGCTCCCAAATCAAATTTGTATCCGCACCTCGAAAGCGCGGTTTCGATCGCGGAGAGCGTGGCGATCACGTCGCTTGCGCTCACCGCACCCATATGCCCCACGCGGAAATATTGATCCCTGATGGCAGGGTGCAATCCTCCCGCAACGATCACCCCTGCTTCATCGATATGCTTCAACAGCGCACGATCCACTCCTAGCGGATAATAAATCGCGCTGAGTGTCGCCGCATAGAGCTCTGGTCGCTTTGGTACTTGTCTGAGGCCTAGCGCCGTCAGCGCCGACTTGAAGGCACCGCTCAGTTTTCGGTGTCGCGCAAAGCGAGCGTCCATCCCCTCGGCGAGGATTTCTTTCAGGCTCACGTTGAGAGCCCAAACTAAGTTTACAGCCGGTGTCGCGAAGTAGCTTGGCTTCCGCGCTTCGTAGGCTTGCATGATCGGGAGCCATTCGGTCCAATCGGCATAGTAGTTCCCCACCGGCGTCTTCCTTTTCTTGAAAGCTTCGATTGCACGCGGTCCGGCAAGGACAATTGCCAACCCCGGCGGCACACCAATGGCCTTCTGCGATGCGGTCAGCGCGAGATCGATCCCCCACTCATCCTGACGCATATCCTCCCCCGCCGTCGCACACACGCCATCGACGATCACGAGAGCATTGTGCTTTCGTCCGAGCTCAGCGAGGGCTTTCACGTTCATCGCTATGCCTGTAGAAGTATCCACATGCGTGATCGTCATCAGCTTGGGCTTGACGGTTTGCAGTGCGGCTTCGATTTCCTGAAGGGGTGGCGCATCACCAACCTCTCTTGCATGCACGTGTGTCACAGCAGCACCATAGCGTTCAAGAATCTTGGCAAATCGGTCGCTAAAATATCCCGTATTTACCACGAGAGCGTGGTCGCCTGACTCGATGAGATTCGCCGCAGCCATATCCATCGCAAGCGTGCCGGAGCCGGCAACGACAAACGGTTGCGCTCCGGGTGCGAGAAACACCTTGCGGAGATTTTCAAGCGCCTGCCCAAACACGTCGATGAAGTTAGCAGCCACGTGGCTCGTCGTCGGCATTCCCATTGCGCGGAGAACGTCGGGGGTGAACTCGATAGGGCCAGGAATCATCAGTAGTTTGCGGTTTTTCATGGGGTTTTCCTCTTGTCGGTCTTAGAAGCCAGTCACAAGTTACACACTGTTCCGGATAGCGTCAACTCGTTGAGGTCCGCGCGACATTCCTCATCCCTACAACAGAGAGCTATGGCGAAGTCACTCAAAGGCGGAACAGGGCGGCTTCCTGATACGTCAAATTGCCATCTGTTCCTTCATTTCATTAGATTCAATCAAAAAGGAGGCATCGTGGAGAAAATCAGAAAAGAGCTTGAGGAAATGAAGCTGGAGCGCAAATAGTCGACAAATGCCAGGGTGGTGGGATTCGACGTGTTCTCCCAGTGGCTTCTGCGGAGAGACCTAGCTTGACTTTCTTCTGCATTCGTTGTAGGTTTACGGCGTCGCAACAATCACATTTCCGCCATCATCGCTCCTTTCCAGACTCTTCGTAGTGCAGGTCCATTCACTCACACCGCACCGTAAGGAGGGCTTATGTCAAAACAAAACCTTCGCGTCGCACTGTTGCTTCTCAGCCTACTTTTCCTGTCGTGCTCCAGGCAGGATAGCCCCGTTTCCCCTCAGCATTCTGCAGTCCCGCCCGGTTTCCTCGCAAAAGTCGGGGAAGGCAGAAGCTCGTTGGATTTGATAGAAGACGATTACGCGAACGGCCTTCTCGACAAGAACAACGCAAATATTTATCGAGAGTATGCCGTCTCAGCGCCCGACAGGCTTCCTCCGAAATACCGCACCGATGAAAAAGGAAAAGACGCAACCTATTCGATGCTCCGTATGGCATTGGAGTGGAATGACCTCTCAAAATCGACCCAGCAGGAAATCCTTGACCTGCGCGCCAACGGTTTTGGCAATCTCAAAGAGACTGTCGAGACACCGCACTTCATTCTACACTACACTAGACAAAGCAATTTTTCGGTGCCAACGCAAGACCTGAACGGAAATGGCATTCCGGACTTCATCGACGTAGCAGCGCAGAGTTGGGAGGATATATGGAACCGCGAGGTTGTCCAACTAGGTTATCCGGCGCCGAAGGGCACGCCTCAGCAGAAATTCCACGTCTATTTTAAAGACATGGCGTATTACGGTTACACCGTTCCGGAAAACGTCGAGCTCTTGAGTCTCACACCTGTTCCGTACGGAACGGCATCAGCCTGGATTGCTGTGGAAAATGATTTCTATGGATTCCCGCCGAACGACGAGGATGTTACAGGAATGGAGACGATACGCAGCGGCGCTCTCAAGGTGACGCAGGCACACGAATTCATGCACGCCTGCCAGTTCAATATCAACGTTTATCAGTCAGGCTGGCTCTTCGAATCGACAGCCACGTGGGCCGAGGATGCCGTTTACGACCATATCAACGACTGGCACTGGTACATCAACCGATTCCTGCGCAACCCGGACTACCCGATATTCAATCGATATGTCTACGGCTCTGCCTTTTTCATTCACTATCTCAGCGAACGGTATGGCGACGACATATCGCGTCAGATTTGGTTCGCAGCCAAAACAAAGACCACTCCGGACGCCGTGCGCGATGCCGCGTTGGGCGGAACGTGGGAAGCGATCAAGTCCTTTGCCCCAGCCGAATACTTGCTGGCCCTCTCCGATTTTACTTCGGATCCACCGTCCATAATTCCAAATCCCAAAAACACCATCCGTGCGATCCACGATTCCTATCCTGTTAACGTTCAAGTGCCTTCGAGCACCAACAAGGTTCCGAACCGCGCTCCGTGGGGCCTCGGTGCGAACTTCGTGGATTTCAAAGCAACGAGTTCCGGAACAGTTACGATCGGTTTCGATGGAACGGAGGGGTACGCCTGGCGAGCGTTCGTCGTCGCAAGCCCGAAAGCCGGCGGACCGGCATCGACCATCGAGATAACACTCGATAGTCATTCCGCCGGTGCTGTGACAATCACGGGATTCGGTACTCGATGGGGCAAAGTGACGCTCGTTCCAACGATTGCCGACCGACCCGGTGCGGAGGTGCCGTACGCGTATTCTGCCTCGATTCACTAGGCGTTTCACCTCGACTCAAACAAGAAGGCCGGACTAACCGTCCGGCCTTTTCCTTTTGTCGTCCTTCTCGACTAACGTTGTTTCAATTTCTTGAGCGCGTCGATGCCGCTCTGGCGCCTTGAGTTTAACTCAAGCGATTTCTCGTAGTTCTTGATTGCTAATTCTTTCTCTCCAGCTGCCGCGTAAGCCTCTCCCAGACTATCATACACATTGAACGATTGGGGCTTCGAAAAATCTCGGGTCGGATCACCGATCAAGTTCGCTGGAGAGCCATCATCGTCAGGTCATCCACCTTGGCTGCGCTGGAGCTGAAATCCGTCGAATCTCTGAGGCACGCGGCCACCAGTTCTTGCGGCGCGAGAGCGCGTTGTCTTGCCACAAATTCTATCAGTCGTTCCTCGCCATATTCCAGGTCGGAAGGATTCCTTGTCTCCGTCAGGCCGTCGGTGTAGAGGAAAAGCGTGTCGCCGCGCGCAACTTCGATTCTCGTCACATCGAACTGCGTGTGTCCAAACAAGCCGACAGGAAGACCTGTAGGTCCGATCCGCCTCACATTCCCCTTCTGCAGGAGCAAGGGTGGGCAATGCCCCGCGTTGCACACTTCGACTTGACCGGATGCGCTTGCTTTTCCGCACACCAGCGTCGCGTAGTGCGTCGAGAGCGTCCCCTCCGAGAACACACGATTGGCACGCTCCAGCAGTTGATTGACCGGCAAATTCAAAAGGACGAGACTTCGGAAGATTGCGTGAAGATGCGCCATGAGAATCGACGCGGCCACCCCCTTCCCGGAGACATCACCGACGAGGAAATAGACGGAGCCGGGTTCGTTCGGCGGGACAATCAGGTCGCAGTAGTCGCCGCTGACTGGTCCTGCAGGCTCGTAATGGTGAGCGATTCTCCATCCCTCAACAACGAGGTCTTTTTTCGGCAGAAGTGCCGATTGAATCTGATATGCGAGGTCCAAGTCATACTCGAGAGCCTTCCGCTCGGCTTGCGTCAGGTGGTCGAGGCAGTTCCTGCATAAAGGATCGGCAAGCAGCCTGTCTTCTTCTATTGAATCGTGGCAGGTTTCGCATATCCCGTACGTTCCGTCGTTCATCTTCTCGAGCGCCAGATCGACCTCCTGGAGCAGGGAGGCCAGATGTTCCTGGTGAGCGGCTTCGGTGAGAGCGCTCTGGAGCCTCTTGCGCCGGTCAAGCAACTGAGATCGGAGCCTCGTTTCAATAGCTGGAAACATACTCTTCCTCCGTTTTCTCCAACCTGAGAATGTGCCCTAATATACGCAAAATGAATGCCTTTGGATGCATGGACGGGGATGCGCTAAGTGGCCTTCTCGAATGAGGTTGGCTGGAGCAATCTGTTTAGGTGGGGAAGCTTAGGAAAAATGGAAAAAAAGGCGCTGAGGTTAACCCAGCGCCTTCACCTTGCAGCCTTGACATGCTAGTTGCTTACGGAAAGCAGGTCTTTGTCAATTGCCTGCCTCAAGACTTCTCTCGGCAATGCTCCGACAGCCATCTTCGGCTGCCCAGCCCTCGGAACGAACAGCAACGACGGAATGCTGCGGATCCCAAATGCGCCTGCGAGCTCTTGTTCCTCTTCCGTATTCACCTTGTAGAAATTCACCTTCCCTTTGTACTCGTCCGAAAGCTCGTTGAGGAGGGGGCCGAGGATTCTACACGGTCCGCACCACGGCGCCCAGAAATCGATAACGCACGGGAGCTCACCCTCAAACTTCCACTCTGGATTCTTTTCGTAGTTGAAGACCTTATCAAGAAAAGTCTGCTTTGTGAGATTTTCTGGCATTGTTCTTTTTCCTTGTGATGTTATGGTGATTTTTTGATGTCAATGACGACATAGTAGTGGGAACGATTCAGACTTCCTTCTTCGACAATGGCAAAACCGGACAGAGCCTTCTTTAAATCATGTTGACTCAGGCGTTCGTCCATCGGCGGTCCGTGCTCTTCCTCCTGTTTTTTCCATTCGAGAATGACGACCCTACCCCCATCCTTCGTCACTCGTTTCGCTTCCCTCACGAAGCGCCGGACTTCTGAATTCTCGTGCACAACGAATGCCAGCCAGGTAAGATCTGAAATCGAATCATCGAGCGGAATTCGATACTCCTCAGATCGGATCACCTGAACATTTTCCGGGACACCCTTCTCTCTTAGGTACTCTGCCATCTCTTTGGACATCTCGACCGCGTAAGCCATTCCTTTGCTCCCGACGATCTTGGCCGCTTCTCTCGTGAAGTATCCCGTCCCGGCGCCGACGTCGACGAATGTCATCCCTTTACCCAGGCCAAACCGCTTCAAGGTTTCTCGGGGAGGCAACAGCTTATAGCGCTGCTCGCTTTCTAGCCTATCAGCGTTTGATGGTGAAAACTTATGCATAACCTATCAGATAGAAATGACGCCTGCTCCATTGTTTTGCCCTAGATTTGATGCGCGGATTCCACAAAGGGTTCAGATCACGAATTAGCTCTGACTGAAAAACGTTACACGGAGACACACAGAGAAATTGACGAGAGACACAGACAGTGAATTTGAATGTTTCTCCGCGCACCTCTGTGTCTCCTCTGTGATCTCTGTGTTATGTTTTCC
>JBBTCR010000478.1:0-4437 GCA_038043105.1 Bacteroidota bacterium | reverse complement strand
CCTCAGTTCACCAGTCCCGTCCGGATTATTGATGACAATAGTCTGATCAGACAGAGTACCACTGGAATAGACTTTTAGCGTCCCCGTGAGGACATTGTTGCTCGTCGTCCAGATGTACTCTGCAGCCAGAATCGTCTTGTTGTCTTCGTAGATCTTCCAGTTTCCGTTTTTGCCATCGGCGCTGGTGGTTCCCTCAATAGCAGTCCAGTTGTTGTACACGACGGCACTATTATCAGGATCGGTCCCGTTGAGCACCATCTTCCACGTGTAGCTACCGTCTCCCTGTCGCGTTGCAGTGAACTTGACAGTCAAGGTGCGATCGGTGTACGTCCATGTCCAAGTATTGCCGCTCTGAGCGCCCTGCAAAGCCATGAACGGTGTAAAGATCATCGTGTACGTATTCACCGCTGACACATAGCTCTTTACCGTCATCGCCTGGACGTCCGAGGAGTTGGTATTTGGACCTTTGAACGTGACAACGGGAATCGAAGGTGCGGGGCCCTCCGGCTCTGTAGGTGAACTCTCCTTCTTCGAGCAGCTGGCGATAAGCAACGCAAGCAACGCGAATAGCAGGGAGAATTTCAGAAGGCGAGGGTGCATAAGAACTCCTTTTGTATGGTGATGGGTGTGAGATGAAAAACAGGTATGAATGGTTTTCGTGAGTGGGGGAAGACTGACTTCCAGATCATCATACAAAGTCTATGAACTAACTTCCTCAAATTCAATGATACGTCTCACTGTTCGGGGCCTTCAGGCAATCCCATATCCTTGATAATAGAGCCAATATGTGCTACATTTTGACGCCATGAACCCGCGATTCTACCTCTTCATTCTTGCTTTCTTCCTACTTCCTGCCTCCGGTTCTGGCCAGGATACAAAGGAGAACGCAGATTTCAAACTGGCGGTCAATCTTTACAACGACAGGATGTATGACCTGGCGCTGGAGCAGTTCCGCCAATTTGTTGCGACCTATCCGAACACACAGCAGGGAACCGAAGCCCGGTTCTATCTTGGCTTGTCTCAGTTGAAGCTGGGAAAACATGATGAAGCGCGTCTGACCTTTCAGAATTTTGCGCTGGCATTTCCTGAGCATCCCAAAGCTCCCGACGCGTGGTGGAATGTCGCGGAGGCATATGTTGCGCTGAACAACGCTCGCGAGGCCGCGCTAGCATTCGAGCGGGTTAAAACCTTCCACCCGAGGAGCAAGATCGCGCCAAACGCGCTTGTCAAGTCCGCTGAGTATTTCCAGCTTGCGGGTGACCGTGAGAGCGCCAAGAAGGTTCTGCGGACGCTCATTCAGGACTATTCTTCCTCGGACGTTCTGCTTGCCGTGAGGCTTACGCTTGCTCAGCTGTATTTCTCAGAGAATCAGTTTGAACTTGCGCGCGCCGAATCCAAACGCGTCGCTGATGGGTCCAAAGATCCGGGCACGAAAGCTCAAGCGTATGTATCCCTCGCAAATGCTCTTATTCGACTAGGCAAGTACGAAGATGCACAATCTGCGCTCGACGAGGTCACTAAAGGATACCGATCCACGCCCAGTTACTACACGGCTCTGTTTTCGCTCGGCTCGCTGCAGCGTGACCTCGGCAGCCCGAGCGATGCGCTTAGTTCATGGACAATGATTGCGAAGGATTCCGTGCAAGCGCCGCCCGACATCCGACAGCAGGCGCTCATTCAGATGGGTGATGTCTATTTCCTGAGACGAGACTTCCCGAACGCGCTCTCCTCTTATGAAACTGGAGCAGGTATCAAGGAGGGCTGGCGAGGCGAAGCTGTGTACAAAGCTGCTGTTTCTGCTGAAAAAACCGGCGCATTTTCAAAGTCCAGTGCTCTCTTCAGACGAGCGCTGGATGATAGCGTGACAAAAGTAGACCAGCGAGTCTTGTTGCTTGGAGCCGCGAGGGCTGCAGCGGAAGCCAGGAACTTCAATGATGCGATCAAGCTCTATACGATGTTCCGCGATCGTTTTCCCGAGGACATAAACGTCCCGAAAGCACTCTTTGAAGCAGGGAAGGTGTACGAAAACCAGCTCAAGGACCCTCGCCTGGCAATGAGCCTGTTTGAATCCGTCGTTCGCGATTTTCCAACGAGTTCTTATGTGGATGATGCTCTTTTTGGCTATGCAGAGGGACTTCGGCAATCGGGCTCGTTGGAGCTTGCGTCGCAGACATTCGAGACGCTTCAGCAACGGTTTCCTGCGAGTGAGTATGCGGGATTGGCCCGAGAGGCCGCCACGAGAATTCGCCTGTTTGAGCTGAAAAACAAGGAGACGGGGCTCGAGAAGCTCGCCCTTCTCATCGGCGATGTGATCGCACAAGAGCCCAAAGGTGATTTGGCTTTTCGTCTCGCAGAGATCTACTTTCACGAGCTGAAGGACTATGGACGAGCGGCTGCTCAATACAGCGCTGCTCTCCAGGCTAAGTTCCCCCCGAGTCGTCAAGCAGCTGCGTGGTACTATCAAGCGAAGGCATATGAGCATCTCGCCGCTCGGCAAAGGCTTGAGCGCGGCGGAGCCAAGAACGAAGCGCTCGCGCAGGCTATCGCCGGTTACGACTCCCTGTTAAGGCGGTTCCCGAGCAGCGAGATTGCTGATGATGCCATGATCTCTTCGTTGAGATTGAAACTCCAGCGGGCCGCAACCTTGTCCGAAATTCGCATGATCGGCGTTGAATTCCTCAAGGCCTATCCAACGGCCAGGCGAAAGGACCTGGTTCACTACGCGCTTGCTGAAGCATATCGAGCCGCAAAGGCCTTTGAGGACGCGGCCATGACGTATGAGTGGGCGCTCAAATCACAACCTTCTGGTGAGATTGCTCCCGACGCGCTGTATCGGCTTGGCGAGTCCTTGATAGCGCTGGGGGCACGAGATACGGCTGCGATTGTCCTCGAGGATTATCTCGCGAGATATCCGAACCGCGAGTGGAGTGCGAAAGCTGCGTGGACACTTGCCCAGTATTACGCAAGTAAAGGAAATGCCGTTCAAGCCGTCAAATTGTACCAAGCCATTGAGCAATCATACTTCTATAGTGAGTTGAATCGCAACCTGAACGTTGCCCGAGGCGATGCGTATGTTCAAGCGGGCGATATCAGCAGCGCTGTACAATCCTATCAGGCGTACCTACGAGCTGTGGGTGATGATGTTGCTGCGCGCGCAGAAGTCCCAATGAAGCTCCTCCTCAACCTCGCGTCAGCCTACCACCGTCTGGATGCGCGTTCAGAGGCGAAGAGATTCTACGCGGAGTATCTGATACGCGATGAGTCATCCGATCAAGCTGGTCAGGTTTACTACTGGCTGGGAACGATCGCGCGCGATGAGAACAACGTCTCGCTGGCAGCGCGATATCTGCAGAATGCCAGCCGGCTGTCGTCCGGGTCATCGGGCGGGTTCAACCGGGCTGCGCTTGAGACGGCCGAGCTCTATTTCACACATGAAGACTACGCCAATGCGATAGCCAGCTTTAGCGAGCTTGCGCAGCAGGCGAAGGTCGACAGCCTTCAGCAATACCTGCAGTCCCGGATCGTTGTTTCGTATTTCCGATTGAACAATACAAAGGAGGCTGACGCTCGCGCAGCTGCTTTCATCAAACGATTCCCGGGTCTCTCGCGACACGCTGCGGAATTTGAATACGAACGCGGCATGTATTTTCTCCGCAAAGAGGATCCTGTCAACGCGAAACGATACTTTGACAATGTTCTCCAGAAGTATGCAAGCACGACGTTTGTGTCGCAGGCGCTGATGGGCAATGCACGCGTAGCGGAGCTTTCGGAGAAACCCCAAGACGCTATCAAGTTGTATGAATCCATCCTTCAGCGGTATCCGAACGACAAGATTGCGCCTCGAGTTCAACTGAGTCTCGGAAATCTTTATTACAGTCAGGAGAAGTGGGATGCCGCCGCGCGCCAGTTCAAAGCCATTGTCGACAACGAGTCTCGGGCTCCCGATCTCCTGCAGTACGCGATGAATAACCTCATCCTCGCGTACAAGAAGCTGTCACTGTTCGATGGTGCGCTCGAGTTGACGCGCAAATACACCGAGCGGTTCCCCAATGATCCAGAGTTGATGAACAAGCGAATCGATATCGGCGTTTTGTATCAGCGGCTCGGATACTATGATCAATCGGCGCTGCACCTCAAGAGCCTGTTGGAGAACGCCGATGCTGACGTTGAGGCGGAGGTGCGGTACTATATTGGTGAGGCGTACTTCTACAAAGGCGACTATCAGCAGGCGATTCTGGAATTCCTGAAGGTCCCATACCTCGTTACAAAGCGGACGAAGAACGACTGGGTCGCAACGTCGTACTACATGGCGGGGCAATCGTACGAGAAGATGTCAAAGTTCGATCAGGCGATCACGATGTACAAACAGATCATGGAGCGTCCTGGCATCGATGCGACATTTAAAGCCGGAGCACAGCGGGAGATCGATCGGGGCAA
>JBBTCR010000477.1:1964-2318 GCA_038043105.1 Bacteroidota bacterium | reverse complement strand
CACCAGACTCGACAGTACGCCCTGTCTCATCCCTGCCATCCCATGTCACCGTATATTGGCCGGGAACGTAGACACCTCGCGCGAGCGTGCGGATACGCTGCCCCAGCATGTTGTAGATGACGAGAGAGATGTTCCCTTCATGCGGCACGCCGAATTGTATTTTCGTCGAGGGGTTGAAAGGATTCGGATAGTTATTTGAAAGCTCGAAGACCTTCGGGATGCCGTTCTTCGCGAGATCCACAGAGGTCGTCGTTCCGATCTTCTGCACGGTGAGGTCGTCGAAGTAGATCGTCCCAACGAACCTCGAATAGACGTGCAGCCGTACCTCCAACGCCGTCGCACCCACTCCCGTCG
>JBBTCR010000477.1:0-1864 GCA_038043105.1 Bacteroidota bacterium | reverse complement strand
AGGCTGATTGCCAATGTTCCAATACGACGGCAACGTCCCTTCAAATCCTCCAATGCCGCTGATCTGCGGAACATCCAGCTTCTGCACGGTGAGGTCGTCGAAGTAGACCGTTCCGACAAACCTCGAATAGACGTGCAGCCGTACCTCCAACGCCGTCGCACCCACTCCCGTCGGCACCTGGACATCCAGCGTATACTGCGTCCAGTCGAACGACGTCACACGCGGGAACGTGAAGGTGTAGTCAATCGCAGGTCCCACCGGATTATACCCGTCGTTGTTCCCTGTTTTCGCAAACCACAACGGCGTGAACCCTACCGACCACGTCCCAGGATACAATGCCGCTGAATCCGGCACCAGGCCGCTCGCCTTGATCCATACGCTCAAACGGACAATGTCACCCGGGTTGATGGTCGTGGTAACGCTTCCGCCGTTAAGCGGGAAGCGTTTCGTTCCGACGAAGCCATCGTGAGGAGCACGTCCTGCCGGCATGTTGAACTTCAACGAATACATCCCCGAATGCGCCGCCTCACTCGTCACCACCGTGTTCTCAAACCCGTTCGCCAACCTCCCATCGTTGCCTCCGATCGGCGGTAACCAGTAATACCATCCCGTCGGAACTCCCACACTCGTGTTCCAATCCTGTCCTGCCCACGCTCCTCCGCGTCCCGTCAGAATGAAATCATCTGCCCACACCGTCCCCGTCGCATTCTTCCCTCCTACAAACGACACGATCAACTTCCACGCATCCTTCGGCAATATCGTCTGTCCCACCTGATTCGTATCCGCTATCCAGCCACTACTCGTCGCTACGCTCTGATTGATCGGCAGCTTCGTCTGTCCTATCAACACCCCTGCACTATCGTAAAACGTATACGCAATATACCACCTCTGATCATTGCTCGTCGGGTTCGTGTTCACTCCAGACGTCTTCACATACGCCCCCAACAGAATGTCCACGTTCTTCCCGATCTGTGGCGACCAAATGTCGCACATATTGTCCGACACCCACGCCGCCGTGTCGCTCGTTACACTCTTGGTGATCTTCAACGAGTGTCCCAGCGACCGAAACTGATCCGTCGCCCACGTCAGCGTCGATCCCCCAGGCTGATTGCCAATGTTCCAATACGACGGCAACGTCCCTTCAAATCCTCCAATGGTCCACAGATTGGTCGTTTGCGCCTGCATGGCAAGAGTTGCCACGAGAAGCGCAGCGCCAAGCCAAAGAAATCGTATGCGCCAGCTCATAAGTGTCCTCCATTGTAAGGTGTAATGATGGATATAATATTGCGTTGATTGTTGATACTACACCAGCAGCGCGTCACTGAGTTTCGTGAAGCACCTTCGTGGTTCAAACGGATGCATTTGCTATTTCTCCCAGATGAAGGTCTCGCTTTCCACCGCACGATTCACGAATCACTAATTCAACCGTTGTCGTCGTTCTGCTTACCACATCGTTCCTATCGCGAATCATCTCTACGAGACGCCGCACCGCGACACTTCCCATTTCCTCGCGATGTACGTTGACACTGCTCAAGCGGGGCTCCACGTAAAGCCCGGCCTCGACGTTATCGAAGCCTACAATCGCCAACGAGTCCGGAATAGGGAGTCCAACCTCTCGACAGTATTTCATGCACCCAAGCGCCAGTGCGTCATTTGCCGCAAAGACAGCGGTCGGTCGCTCTGCAGCGTGAGTCAATATTTGCTTCGCGGCACGGTAGCCATTGTCTATTCGTGTGTCCGGCTCATCGATACTCTTCCACGAAGTTGGAATATCGATACCCCGAGCCTCCAGAGTATGGCAGTAGGCCTCGTATCGCTCGGCAATACTCGGATGCTTGAGATCGCCGCCGATAAACCCAATCTT
>JBBTCR010000476.1:0-3275 GCA_038043105.1 Bacteroidota bacterium | reverse complement strand
CGAGACATTTGTTCACGACCTGAAGATTCATGAGTTTCAAGGATTCGGATATCAGGTCAATCTTGATCATATCGCATCGGTAATGGGAGGACGTGTTGTACTCATCGGAAACGTCAATCCCATGCTGATCCACTCAGGGACACCGGAACACGTACGAGAGGAAACACGAAAAGTAATCGAGAAGCTGGCCCCGCTGAAAGGATTCATCGTCCAAGATGGAAACAACATTCCCCCCGGGTCACCGGTTGAAAACATCAACGCAATGATGGAAGCTGCAGAGCTCTTTGGCAGATATTGAGAATGATAGGAGGATCGACCAATGAGATTGAAGGATATTGTGAAAATCCGAAAAGAAGCTGCGAAGTTCATGGCGAAAGCACATATCGCACTGACCAAACACGAGAAGGAAAACATTGAAATCGCCGACTTCGGCCTCGATGATATTAAGCACGTCGGGCTCGAGCTTGTTGTGTACGAGAATAACGATAAGTACTGTGCGAAGGAGTTAGTTATGTTTCCGCGGCAAATGTGTCCCGAGCACAAACACCCGCCGCTGAGCGACAAGAACATTGGCAAGCGGGAGACGTTTCGCTGTCGCTGGGGAGAAGTCTACCTCTATGTCGAAGGCGAGCCGACCCCGAAACCGAAAGCAAAGGTTCCGCCAAAATACAAGCAGCACCTCAGCGTTTGGCACGAGATTACACTGAGACCGGGCGACCAGTACACTATCAAACCCAACACTCTGCATTGGTTCCAGGCGGGTGCCAAAGGAGCTATCATATCTGAGTTTTCCTCGACGAGTGTCGATGAAAATGATGTATGGACCGATCCCAACATCAAGCGGATTCCGGTCGTTGAGTAGTCAAGGACAGACATTTGAGTGATATGAGCGAAGACCCATGACCTCCAAGCAGCGTTTCATCGCAGCGCTGGACAGGAAAATCCCCGACCGCCTTCCAGTCACGACGCATCACGTGATGCCGTTCTTTTTGAAGAAATACATGAACGGCATTTCGAACGATGAGTTCTTCGACCATTTCGGTCTCGATCCTATCAAGTGGTTCATCGCCTACAAACCCGACGAGTCGAAAGGCGAATATTATGACCCCAACCACGTTCCCGGCTACTTGGAGGCGCGCCGCATCTCCTCAGACAATTGGAGAATTGAACAGGAAAGCGTCCCGGATCCACGATATGAGACGATTCGGTACAAGTTCGTCACGCCCAAGAAGACCCTCACGACGGTACTGCAGAGCAACGAACACACATCCTGGGTCGTGGAGCGGCTCGTGAAGGAGAAGTCGGATATAGAGATCATCGCCCAATACGCAACCAAGCCGAAGTGTGATGTCGATGCAGTCAATCGGGAAGCACAGGAATATGGCGAACGAGGGATGATCCGGGGTTTCATCAACTTCTTTGATGTCTACGGTCAACAAGGCTGCTGGCAGGACGCGTCTGTGCTGTATGGGATCGAGAGCCTTATCATGGCAACGTTCGAAGACCCCGAATGGGTACATACGTTCCTGAAGGTCTTATTCGAGCGGAAGAAAGTTTTCATCGAATCGTTGCGGGGAGCCAAGTACGACATCGTGGAGCACGGTGGAGGCGATGCGTCATCGACGGTGATTTCGCCCGAAATCTTCGGCCAGTTTGTTGCTCCCTACGATGCCCCGCTCATTGAGCTGGCTCATTCGGTGGGCCAGAGGGTCGTTTATCACACGTGCGGCGGGATGATGCCCTTCCTTGAGAGGCTCGCGGATCTGAAGCCTGACGCGATGGAAACATTCACGCCCGCCTCGATGGGAGGAGACATGGTGCTCGCGGAAGCGAAGCAGCGAATTGGGGATCGGGTGTGTATGATTGGAGGGTTTGACCAATTTCATTACTTCAAGGGCTGTACGCCAGAGGAGACGCGGAAGGCGGTACGCAAGTGCTTCGAGGGCGCGGGCAAAGGGGGCGGATACATCCTCTCCCCATCCGATCACTTCTTCGATGCCGACATCGAATTGCTCAGAGCATTCGCTGAAGAAGCACGACGGTGTGTATACCGCTAGAGACGCGGTCGAAAACCATTCTCAACCGCCAAAACGCAAAGGGCGCCAAGTAAAACGGTCTAATTTTCTTGGCGATCTTGGCGGTAAGATTTTGATCAGTGGCTTTTCGACTGACTTTCTAGGCTCGATTCTGAGAGTTAATCTTTGCCGTGAGTACTGATTCCCTAGTAACTGCTTGCAGCTGTGCCCAAAAGACTAGTGATGTGTTAAAGGATTGAAGCACCGACGTAAGTTACTAAAGTCTGGTATTGCCAAATGACCGGGAGATGAACGCCCACGGGAACGGTTGCTCTCGAGGGGGCCATACGCTCTCACGGATGCGGAACTTCAGATTTGCGGACTCTGGATTGCATGACGAACTAAGCTTGCACACTTTAGCGCTGCTTCCGACAAAACGATGCGGCCGCAAACTTTACTATGAAATCTCATAGTTCAGTTTCAAGCGGCAAACTTAACTATGGATTTTCATAATTCAGATTAGAGCCTTAAACCTAACCATAGAATGGATATTAAGGACTTCAAAGCAGGGTATTTTCGAGGACAATTCCAATACAAGAGCTTCAGCCCATCTCCGAACAATCAAGAATGGACTTGGACGGATCCCAAGATCAACACTCTGCTCTCTGAGGCGAACCTGAGACTCGGTGAGTTGAACGCATTCTCTCTCTATGTACCCAATATCGATATCTTCATTCAGATGCACGTCGTAAAAGAGGCAACGATTTCAAGCAGGATTGAGGGAACGCAGACAAACATCGAGGACGCTCTCGTCAGCAAAGCGGATATACTTCCGGAAAAACGGGATGACTGGCAGGAAGTCCAGAACTACATCGCCGCAATGAATTATGCTATCAATCAACTACAGACGGTTCCGGTTTCAACCCGACTGCTGAAGGAAGCTCACGGACGGTTGATGCAGGGTGTACGAGGTGAAAGCAAGCTACCTGGTGAATACAGGATAAGTCAGAATTGGATCGGCGGAAGCTCACTCAACGACGCCGTCTTCATTCCACCGCATCACACGGAGGTGTCTGATTTGATGAACGATCTGGAGAAGTTCATCCACAACGACCAGATCGACGTTCCTCCGCTGATACGTATTGCGCTTGCCCATTACCAGTTTGAAACCATTCATCCTTTTCTCGATGGTAACGGGAGACTCGGAAGGCTGCTGATCACGTTGTAGCTGGTCAGTAACGAGCTTCTGGCAAAACCGAC